>CAKRNX010000042.1 GCA_934371475.1 uncultured Lachnospiraceae bacterium | reverse complement strand
GGCCGTTTGGATTTGAATTTGAATGGATGGATTCTATTCCGCCTGACAAGAACGGGAAGCTGCGCATGATTGTATGCAATGTAAAACATGACTGACGATTTTGTAAAAACGCTTTAAGACAAAGAACCGCTGTACAGGGATGGGGACACATCGCGATATGGCGGTTCTTTGTAATAAAACTTTTAGAATTTCAGGGGTTATAATGCCAGATAATATATGCTAAAATAATGAGAATGAAATCGACACAGGATGTGAAGGTACAGCATCTATACTCCGTTTCGGTCGGTGCAAATCCATTGTCCTCCGGACAATATGCGCCTTGCCGGAGACTATATCAGATGGGAGACGGACTCTCATCACGGATACGGATCTGATTTTGCTGCCTGCAGAGGTGGGATTCACTTCACATCTGATACAAGCATATGAAAGAGGAATGAGTGTGAAACTGAAAAAGTTATTGCTGCATAAACAGAATAAGGAATCGGTAGAGGGTAATTTTCAGGGTGCGCAGCCGCCGGAGTCCACATCTCTTCAGGTGGCAGGGATGAAGGTGCCTGCTGCGGGAACAGAGCCGGGAGAAAGTGATGCTGTGGACGGTACTGAGAGGTATGCCGGAGAAAACAGTTTCCTGGGATATGATGCCGAGACGGAGGAGCTGCCGGTGATTCCGTTGGAGCCTCTGGTACGTGTGAAACCCAGCCTTAGCGGAGGACTGACAGAGGAACAGGTGCAGAGCAGGATTGCTCACGGGGCGATAAATACGCCGGTTGATTCAGAGAATCTGACACTGCAGGATATTGTGAAGGAAAACGTATTCACATATTTCAACCTGATCTTCCTGATTATCACGATTCTTCTCTGTGTGGTGGGATCTTTCAGAGATTTGACATTTCTTCCGATTATTTTGGCCAATATCTTTATCGGTATTATTCAGGAATGGCGTTCCAAGGTGACGTTGGATAAACTGACTATTTTAAGCGCTCCCAAGATTAAAGTGCTGCGAAGCGGCGAAGAACAGATCATTCCGGCGGAGCAGCTGGTGCTGGATGATATCGTGATTTTTGAGGCCGGTAATCAGATACCGGCAGATGCTGTAGTGGAAGAGGGCGAAGTGCAGGTAAATGAAGCTCTGATTACGGGTGAGGCTGATGAGATTGCCAAAAAGCCGGGAGATGAGCTGCTTTCCGGCAGCTTTATTGTGTCAGGACACTGTAAGGCCAGACTGGATAAAGTGGGGGCGGATTCCTATGTGTCCAAGCTGACCCTGCAGGCCAAGGAGCGCAAGTCGGGCGAAGAGTCGGAGATGATCCGGTCTTTGGATCGACTGGTCAAGATTGTAGGTGTTTTGATTATTCCAATTGGCATACTGCTGTTTTCCCAGCAGTATTTTATCAACGAGGAGACTTTCCGCAACAGTGTGACAGGAACAGTGGCGGCTGTAATCGGCATGATTCCGGAGGGACTATATCTGCTTGCCAGTGTGGCAATGGCGGTAAGTGTAATGCGCCTGGCGCTGAATAAAGTGCTGGTTCACAACATGAAATCGATTGAGACTCTGGCGAGAGTTGATGTGCTCTGCGTTGATAAGACAGGAACCATTACAGAAAATACCATGACAGTCCGCAGAGCGATTCCGCTGCATCCGGCGTCTGAGCAGCCTGAGAATACGGCTCTGGAAGCACCGGAGGCGGAAGTGCTGGATGAAGACGGCAACACTGTGGTGGGAGCCGGGATCCGTGAAGTGGGTGAACGGGACGAGAGGATGGATTTTACACCGTATGAGGAGCGGGATCCTGAGTTCACACCGGAGGAACAGGCGGCACTGGAACTTCAGCTGGGGGATTTTGTGGCCGGGATGAGCAGCGACAATATCACGATGAAAGCGATGCAGGACTATTTTACAAAGCATACGGGAAGAAGGGCAGAGCAGATCTTTCCGTTCTCATCTGCATTCAAATACAGCGGCGCGGTATTCGGAGAGAAGCAGCTTGTGCTGGGAGCACCGGAATTTTTGCTGCGGGAAGATTATGATCAGTACCGCTCTGTGATTGAACGGTACAGCTGCCAGGGCTTCCGCGTGCTGGTATTTGGAGAATATCAGGGAATGCTGGACGGAAAGACACTGACACAGCCTGTGCTGCCCCGGGGGATCGTGCTTCTGGCCAATCCGATCAGGGAGAAAGCCCCGGAGACATTCCACTATTTTGCAGAGCAGGGTGTGGCGATCAAGGTGATTTCTGGCGACAATCCCATTACAGTTTCCGAGGTGGCCAAAGAGGCTGGTATCGAGAATGCGGAGAAGTATGTGGATGCCGCAACGCTGAAGACAGAAGAAGATATTCTGGATGCGGCAGACAGATATACGGTATTCGGACGTGTGACGCCTGAGCAGAAGCGACAGCTGGTAGGCGCGCTGAAGCAGCATGGTCATACAGTTGCCATGACAGGAGACGGCGTTAACGATGTGCTGGCGCTGAAGGATGCGGACTGCAGTGTGGCGATGGCTTCCGGCAGTGATGCGGCGGCACATGCGGCACAGATTGTTCTCTTGGAGTCTGATTTTGCCAAGATGCCCTCTGTAGTGGCGGAGGGGCGCAGAGTGGTGAATAATATTGAACGGACGGCAAGTCTGTTCCTTGTAAAAAATATTTTTTCGCTGCTGATGTCAGTATTCTCGATTGTGTTTATGCTGAATTATCCGCTGGAGCCTTCGCAGATTTCACTGATTAGTATGTTTACAATCGGTATTCCGGCATTTATGATGTCGCTGGAGCAGAATAAGAACAAGATTCAGGGACATTTCCTGAGCAATGTATTTTTCCGGGCACTGCCGGCGGGTATTACAGACTTTCTGGTTATCAGCGGACTCGTCGTTTTCTGCCAGGAATTTCAGGTGGATGCGTCTGACCTGTCCACATCCTGTACGGTGTTGCTTGCCATTGTGGGTATTATGATTCTTTATCGGATTGCCTCCCCGATGACCAAGTACCATTGGACCATGTGGTTTGTGATGATTTTTGGCTTGTTGTTCTGTATGACATTTATGAATCAGGTGTTCGCGATTTCCATGGTATCAAGAAAATGTGCGATGCTTCTGATTATTTTTGCCATTATCACCGAGCCGGCGCTGAGGTATCTGAGTCTTCTGATACAGCAGATCTGGAGGCTTGCAGACTGGATCAGAAAGAAAGCAGAAAAACGAAAAACAGTTCGGTCAATGTAGCTTTTTGTATTCACGTATGATATAATGAACCGAGATATGATACCGGGAGTGACAGATAAACGGTTTCGGTAAGAGAGAGGTGCAGCATGAAAAGAGTTTTATTAAAATTAAGTGGTGAAGCATTAGCCGGTTCTAAAAAGACAGGATTCGATGAGCCTACAGTGGTAGGAGTGGCCAAACAGGTGAAACAGCTGGTAGATTCGGGTATGGAAGTCAGCATTGTGATTGGTGGCGGTAATTTCTGGAGAGGTCGTTCCAGTGAAAATATTGACCGTACAAAGGCAGATCAGATCGGGATGCTGGCTACTGTGATGAATTGTATTTATGTATCTGAGATTTTCCGGTCAGTGGGGATGGAGACAGAGGTGCTGACCCCGTTTGAGTGCGGTTCCTTTACCAAACTGTTTTCAAAAGACCGCGCTGTCAAATATTTAAAGCGCGGCGCAGTAACCTTCTTTGCCGGCGGAACCGGTCATCCGTATTTTTCAACGGATACAGCCACTGTTCTGAGAGCCATTGAGATTGAGGCGGATGTGATCCTTCTGGCCAAGTCGATTGACGGCGTTTATGACTGTGATCCCAAGGATCATCCGGAAGCAAAAAAATATGATGAGATTTCTATTCAGGATGTGATCAGCCAGAAACTGGGCGTGGTTGATATGACCGCATCTATTCTTTGTATGGAGAATAAGATGCCGATGCTGGTGTTCGGACTGAATGAGGAGAACAGCATTATTAATGCCGTGAGCGGCAAGGTGGCAGGTACGAGAGTGACTGTAGAGTGACAGCTTACAGCAGGAAAGAAAGCAGGAGGAAAAGACAAGATGGATGAGAGAATCAAAGTATATGCAGAAAAAATGACGAAATCATACAACAGTATGATTGAAGAATTCGGTACAATCCGGGCTGGCAGAGCCAATCCAAATGTGCTGAAAAAGATTCAGGTAGATTATTATGGAACACCGACTCCGCTGCAGCAGGTGGGCAACATTTCCGTGCCGGAGCCCCGTATCCTTCAGATCCAGCCGTGGGAGTCTTCGCTGGTGAAGGCAATTGAGAAAGCAATCAATATGTCTGATATAGGCATCAATCCTACCAATGATGGCAAAGTGATCCGTCTGGTGTTCCCAGAGCTGACAGAGGAGCGCAGAAAAGACCTGGTAAAGGATATTAAGAAAAAAGGTGAGGCTGCCAAGGTAGCAGTGAGAAATATCCGCCGCGATGCTAATGAGTATCTGAAAAAACTTGGAAAGACAGATGTATCTGAGGATGAGATTAAAGATCTGGAAGACGCCATCCAGAAAGAAACCGATAAAAAGATCAAAGAGATTGACAAGGCAGTAGATGAAAAATCAAAAGAAATTCTGACCGTATAATGAGACGGACGAGGGTAGGAGTTCTGCTCCTGCCTTTTTCGTGTTATAGGAAATTGCTGACGCAACTTGCCCGCGCGCAGAACAAAAGTTATACTGCCAAAATAGTGCCCGCAGAGGGCGGAAAGTACACTTTTGTTCTATTATATTAGGATTATAGTGTCAAAAGGGAGGAAGAGAATATGACAGTACCGCAGCATGTGGCGATTATTCTTGACGGAAACGGCCGGTGGGCCAAAAGTAAAGGGATGCCGCGCAACTACGGGCATATAAGAGGAGCCAAAAATCTGGAAGTGATCTGTCGTGATGCCTATGATATGGGGATTAAATATCTGACAGTATATCTGTTTTCCACGGAGAACTGGAAACGCTCCAAGGATGAGGTGGATGCGCTGATGAAACTGTTCAGAAGCTATACTAAGACCTGTCTGAAAACAGCCAGGGACAATAATATGAAGGTGCGTGTTCTGGGCGATCCGTCCGCACTGGATCAGGATCTGCAGGACAGCCTGGTCAGGCTGGTGGAGGAGTCAAAAAACAATACGGGCCTGAATTTTCAGATTGCGATTAATTATGGCAGCAGAGATGAGATTGTCCGTGCAGTGCGAAGGCTGGCAGATGATTACAAAAACGGTGAGTTTGAAAGGAAAGATATTACAGAAGAAAAATTGTCTTCTTATCTTGATACGTCTGAAGTGCCGGATCCGGATCTTCTGATTCGCACGAGCGGAGAGCAGCGCCTCTCCAACTATCTTTTGTGGCAGCTGGCTTACACGGAGTTTTATTTTACAGATATTCCATGGCCTGCGTTTAACAAGCAGGAACTGGCAAAGGCAATTGAAAAATACAATCACAGAGACCGCCGTTACGGTGGCGTAAAGGAGGCATAAAAGTGTTTAAGACACGTTTAATCAGCGGAATCGTTCTGGTAGCAGTGGCGCTGGCTACGATTATCACAGGCGGCCCGGTGTTATTTGCAGTGCTGCTGATTATTTCCCTGATCGGAATGCATGAGTTGTATCGGGCAGTGAAGGTAGAAGAAAAGGGGATTTCTCTCCTTTCCGCTATGGCTTATGCGGGAGCGGTACTCTATTATGTTCTGATTTATTTTAATGCTTCTGCATATATTATGTCGGGACTGGTAGGAGTTCTGATTGCTCTGATGGCGGTATATGTTTTTACATATCCCAGGTTCCGTTCAGAACAGGTGATGGCCGCCTTTTTCGGTATGGTATATGTGGCGGTGATGCTCTCTTATATTTTTCAGACAAGAAATCTGCAGGACGGAGCTTTTATCGTCTGGCTGATCTTTTTGTGTTCCTGGGGCTGTGATACGTGCGCATACTGTGTGGGAATGCTGATCGGCAAGCATAAAATGTCTCCGAGGCTGAGCCCGAAAAAATCGGTGGAAGGTGCAGTGGGCGGCGTGGCAGGTGCTGCGATCCTTGGCGCAGTCTATGCAGCGGCTGTTGGGAACCATCTGGAAGCATCCGGCAATCAGATCCTGGAGTATGCGCTGATCTGTGCGGCAGGTGCGCTGATTTCCATGGTGGGTGATCTTGCGGCTTCTGCAGTCAAGAGAAATCATAATATCAAAGATTATGGGAAACTGATCCCCGGACACGGAGGGATTCTCGACCGGTTTGACAGTGTAATTTTTACGGCGCCGGTGATTTATTTCCTGGCTGTACTGATGAGCAATTTTCACGGAGCTGCCTAATAGGAGGAAAAGGACGCATGAAAACGATATCTATTTTAGGATCAACAGGTTCTATCGGAACACAGACTCTGGAAGTGGTGAGAGCGAACAGAGATATCAGAGTGGCGGCTCTGGCGGCAGGCCGCAATATACAGAAACTGGAGGCGCAGATCAGGGAGTTTCGACCGGCGTTGGCTGCTGTGTGGGAAGAAGAGGATGCAGCAAAACTGCGCGTTATGACCGCAGATCTGGATGTAAAGGTTGTATCTGGTATGGAGGGGCTGATTGAGGTGGCAGTCATTCCGGAGGCGGAGATTTTGGTGACGGCTATTGTAGGCATGATTGGGATACGGCCGACGATTGAAGCGATCCGGGCGGGCAAGGATATTGCTCTGGCCAACAAGGAGACTCTTGTGACGGCTGGTCATATTATCATACCGCTGGCAAAAGAACAGGGAGTAAAGATCCTGCCGGTAGACAGCGAGCACAGCGCAATTTTTCAGTCACTGAACGGAGAGGAGCAGAAGAATATTGACAAGATCCTGCTGACAGCTTCCGGCGGCCCTTTCAGGGGCAGACACACCGAAGAATTGAGAACAATCCAGGTGGAGGATGCTCTGAAACATCCCAACTGGAATATGGGAAGAAAAATTACGATTGACTCAGCAACACTGGTAAACAAAGGATTGGAGATGATGGAAGCTTCCTGGCTTTTCGGAGTGGATATGGATCGAATTCAGGTGATTGTTCAGCCGCAGAGCGTCATTCATTCAATGGTGCAGTATGTGGACGGAGCGGTGATTGCACAGCTTGGCACTCCGGATATGAAGCTGCCCATTCAGTATGCACTGTATTATCCTGACAGAAAATTCCTGGCAGGAGAGCGTCTGGATTTTGCAAAGCTGGGCAAGATTACTTTTGAAGATCCTGATATGGATACGTTTTTGGGATTGAAATATGCCATTGAAGCGGCTAAAATCGGCGGTTCCATGCCGACAGTGTTTAATGCTGCCAATGAGAGAGCCGTTGCTAAATTCCTGAACCGTGAGATTGGTTTTCTGGACATTTATGAGATCATTTCCTATTGCATGGGCAGTATAAGAACGGTGGATAACCCTGGCATTGACCAGATCTTGGAAACAGAGCAGAGCGTTTATGAATTGATTGAAAGCAGGTGGTAGGTTGAAAATCATACTGGCATTGCTGATATTTAGCGTCATTATTATTGTACATGAACTGGGACATTTTTTGCTGGCAAAGTTTCATGGGATTACCGTGACGGAGTTTTCTCTGGGAATGGGTCCGAGGCTGCTGAGTACAGTAAAGGGCGGAACGAGGTACTCATGGAAGCTTCTGCCTTTTGGCGGTTCCTGCATGATGCTTGGTGAAGATATGGAAGATACCGGAGAAGGCACCTTTGGAAGCAAGTCTGTCTGGGCGAGGATTTCTGTCATTGCGGCCGGGCCGATCTTTAATTTCATTCTGGCCTATGTGCTTTCGGTGTTTATCATCGGTAGCATCGGTTATGACCAGCCTGTGATCCTTCAAGTGAGCGAGGGCTATCCGGCGGCTGAGGCAGGGATACAGCCGGGAGATGTGATTACGAAGATTAATGGGAAAAAGATCCATCTGTATCGGGAAGTGTCCAATTACAGTCTGTTTCATCAGAAAGAATATGCGTCCGGAAAAACGGTGACAGTGGAGTATGTGCGTGACGGCGAAAAGAAAACCGCGCAGCTGGTTCCGGTAGACAATGGTTATGGCAAGTATGTGATGGGCATTTCCGGCAATACGAATTACAGGACGGAGGCGACGCCCATACAGGTGCTCAAATACAGTGCCTATGAGGTAAAATACTGGATTGATTCCACATTTGACAGTCTGAAGATGCTGTTTCAGGGCGGCGTTACACTGAATGACGTATCCGGTCCTGTGGGAGTAGTCAATATGATCGGGGAGACGTATGAAGAGAGCCGGGCGGACGGTATGTTTTATGTCTGGCTGAATCTTCTGAACATGGCGATCTTACTGACTGCAAACCTGGGGGTCATGAATCTTCTTCCGCTTCCCGCGCTGGATGGCGGACGGCTCGTATTCCTTATTGTCGAGGCGGTGCGCAAAAAGAGAGTAAATCCGGAAACCGAGGCCAAGATCCATTTTGCGGGACTGATGCTTCTCATGGTGCTGATGGTTGTTGTCATGTTCAATGATGTGAGAAAAATTTTTATTCCATAATGTGGGCAATGAACTGCATTGGCTGTAATTACGGCTGCAGAGTCTGCTGATCGCGTGAATAAAATAGAATAGATTTAGAAAAATGGCTCCGGTCTGTGCTGCAGAGAAGATATGCGGCGATGGCAGGAGCTGTTTTTTTGTCTGGATCAGACGTATTTTCTTTCATAGGAAATTGCGTCCCTGTGAAACAAAAAGCCTCTGGCGGGGCGCACATTGTCCGGTGGACAATGGCTTTGTGCCGACCGAAACGGAATGTAGACTGCGCAGCTCGCGGAGAAGAAACAGGTTGCTAGAGCAGCCTGCTCGCGCGCGGAACAAAAACTGTGCTGCCAAAGTTGTGGCTCGCAGAGTGTGCGAAGCACACTTTTGTGTGTGTTTTAGCGGCATAAAACTGCCATTACTTTGCTCATAACCGAATCAAGTAAGACCCTGGTTTTTATTGCAAAAAATAATGAGCAGTTGGGCAGAGACTTGCTTGAATTGGTTATGAGCAACCAGCGAATTGGATTGTGAATATTCGTCTGACTAGATTATGCAGATATTGTTATTCAATTGCATAAACAAACAAGAAACAAAAATATAATTAATATCACAAAAAGATTGACAAAATGATGGGGAGGTGTTAAAAAAGAAAGAGAAGAAAAAGGGAAAGAGGATAGCTCGTCTGATTTCTCTGAACAGCATTTCTCCGGCACGCAGATACGTATTTTCACTCGCAGGTGCGATTTCACCTCTTGACAAGGATCCCGTTTTATACTACTATGAACAAAGTGGGCGAACATAAGTTCGCCAATAACAGAAGGAGATTCGATAATGGCAAATGAAAATAAAATGCAGAATAATGAAGACAAACTGAAAGCGCTGGATGCGGCGTTGACCCAGATTGAGAAACAGTTTGGCAAAGGTTCCGTGATGAAACTGGGAGATTCCGGTACACATATGAATGTGGAAACCGTTCCCACCGGATCTCTGAGTCTGGATATCGCGTTGGGACTTGGCGGAGTGCCAAAAGGACGTATTGTGGAGATTTACGGTCCCGAGTCCAGCGGTAAGACCACGGTAGCGCTGCACATGGTAGCAGAGGTACAGAAAAGAGGAGGTATTGCCGGATTTATTGATGCGGAACACGCACTTGATCCTGTCTATGCAAAAAATATCGGAGTAGATATCGATAATCTGTATATTTCCCAGCCGGATAATGGAGAGCAGGGACTGGAGATTGCGGAGACTATGGTGCGTTCCGGCGCTGTGGATATTATTATTGTCGACTCTGTGGCGGCTCTGGTGCCGAAGGCAGAGATCGAGGGAGATATGGGTGATTCTCATGTGGGTCTCCAGGCCAGGCTGATGTCCCAGGCGCTGCGCAAACTGACCGGTGTAATCAGCAAGTCCAACTGTACGGTAATTTTTATCAACCAGCTGCGTGAAAAAGTAGGCGTTATGTTCGGCAATCCGGAGACTACCACGGGAGGACGCGCATTGAAGTTCTATTCTTCTATCCGTATGGATGTACGCCGGATTGAGGCACTGAAGCAGGGGGGAGAGGTGATTGGCAACAGGACCCGTATCAAAGTAGTCAAAAACAAGATTGCGCCACCATTCCGAGAGGCTGAGTTTGACATCATGTTCGGTAAAGGGATCTCCAGAGAGGGAGATGTACTCGATCTGGCTGCCAATCTGAATATTATCAATAAGAGCGGCGCATGGTATGCCTATGAAGGGAACAAGATCGGACAGGGCCGTGAAAATGCGAAGGTCTATTTAAGAGAGCATCCGGAGGTAATGGAGGCTGCAGAGCGCAAGGTGCGGGAACATTATGGCCTGATAGCGTCATCGGAAGAAACTGCGGGGACGGAAGGTTCCGAGAGGGGTATTACAGCGGGGACTGCTGCAGCACAGAGGAATGATGCGGCGGCTGAGACAGCAGAAGAAAATTAGTTAGAGGTTTGTTCGGATGTGAAGCATCTGTTGTTTCACAGAGTAAGAAGATCTTAAAAAGCAAGAGGACAGCGGCAGATGCAGATAACAAAAATAGAAATGATGGACAAACATAAATGTCGGGTATATCTGAATGACGAGCCGGCATTCTGGCTATATCATTCGGAAGCAGAAGAACTTCATCTTCGCGAAGGGATGGATTTTTCTTCACAGCGGCAGGCGGAGATTGAAGAAAATGTTCTGAAAAAACGTGCCAGACTTCAGTGCATGACGCTGCTGCAGCAGATGGACCGGACAGAGCAGCAGCTTCGCCAGCGGATGCGACAGAAGGAGTATCCGGAGAATGTGATTGACGATGCGCTGACTTATGTGAAGTCCTACCGGTATGTAGATGATCTGCGCTATGCACAGAATTATATCAGGAGCAGGGCAGAAAGCAAAAGCCGTCAGCAGATTACGATGGATCTGCTGATCAGGGGAGTGAAAAAAGATCAGATTGATAGGGCGTGGCAGCTGGCTGATCCTATCGACGAAATTGCACAAATTTTGCGGTGGGCAGAGAAGAAAAGCTTTCATCCGGATACGGCGGACGTCAAAGAGACGCAGAAATTTTATCAATTTTTACTAAGAAAAGGGTTTTCATTTTCGAATATTAAGAAAGCATTGACATAATATCCAAAAAAGGATAAAATTGTAATGTTGTTTACGAACAATGAAAATTAAATAAGGAGGTGCTCCTGTGCCGCAAGCAGTTATGATTATAATTGCTGTTATAATCACGCTGGTTATTGCAGTGCCCGTCAGTGCGCTGGCTGCTGTCAGCTACAGAAAAAAGATCGTGGAGTCCAAGATCGGTAGCGCAGAAGAGAAAGCAAGGCAGATTATTGACGAAGCACTGAAGACGGCAGAGACCAAAAAACGTGAGGCACTTCTGGAAGCGAAGGAAGAATCTTTGAAGATGAAAAATGAGTCTGAAAAAGAGACAAGAGAGCGCAGAACAGAATTGCAGCGTTATGAGAAGCGTGTTTTGTCAAAAGAAGAAGCGGTTGACAAAAAAGCTGATTCTCTGGAACGTCGCGAGACCAGTATTACAGCAAAAGAAGAAGAGCTGAAAAGAAAACGTGCAGAAGCTGAGAAGCTTCTTGGACAAAGAGTACAGGAACTGGAACGAATCTCAGGTTTAACCTCCGAACAAGCAAAAGATTATCTTTTAAAAACTGTTGAGGATGAGGTAAAGACAGACACTGCCAAGTTATACAAGGAACTTGAAAGCAGAGCGAAAGAGGAAGCAAGTAAAAAGGCAAAAGAGTATGTGGTAACGGCCATCCAGAGATGTGCGGCGGATCACGTGGCTGAGACGACTATTTCTGTAGTTCAGCTTCCCAATGATGAGATGAAGGGAAGAATTATTGGACGAGAGGGAAGGAATATCCGTACTCTGGAGACTATGACAGGAGTTGATCTGATTATCGATGATACTCCGGAGGCCGTCATTCTGTCCGGCTTTGACCCGATCAGAAGAGAGGTGGCAAGAATTGCCCTCGAGAAGCTGATTGTGGATGGACGTATCCATCCGGCCAGGATTGAGGAGATGGTAGAGAAGGCTCAGAAAGAAGTAGAGACCATGATCCGTGAGGAAGGTGAAGCTGCAGCACTGGAAGTAAGTGTACACGGTATTCATCCGGAGCTGATCCGTCTTCTGGGAAGAATGAAATTCCGTACCAGCTATGGTCAGAATGCGTTGAAGCATTCGATCGAGGTTGCTCATCTGGCAGGACTTCTGGCAGGAGAAATCGGCGTGGATGTGAGAATGGCCAAACGTGCCGGATTGCTTCATGATATCGGTAAATCCATTGATCATGATGTAGAAGGTTCACATGTACAGATCGGTGCAGATCTCTGCCGAAAGTACAAAGAGTCTCCGCTGGTTGTCAATGCCGTAGAGGCTCATCATGGAGATGTAGAGCCGGAGAGTCTGATTGCATGTATTGTACAGGCAGCTGATACAATTTCCGCAGCAAGACCCGGAGCCAGAAGAGAAACACTTGAAACATATACCAACAGATTAAAACAGTTAGAAGATATCACGAATGCCTTTAAGGGCGTTGAAAAATCCTTTGCTATTCAGGCAGGTAGAGAGATTCGTATTATGGTTGTTCCAGAACAGGTAAGCGATGCAGATATGGTTCTTATGGCAAGAGATATTGCAAAGCAGATCGAAGCAGAGCTGGAATACCCAGGCCAGATCAAGGTAAGTGTAATCCGCGAGTCACGAGCTGTGGATTATGCGAAGTAAAAACACAAAGATTACGTAGAGAGATCCTGATTCCTACCTTCGTTTCAAACGGAGATAGGAGTCAGGATTTTTAATTTTATAGAAAAATATCTGTGCAGTCTGCCTGTGCGGAACGATATGGAGTGTGTCAGATATCCTTAAATTTTAATGTATGGAATATCATGTCTCACCATAAAATGGATTGAGTGCAAAACAGGCGGTGCCGCAATATGGAGCCAGACGGAAAGGGCAGAAAAAAGATCCGAAAGGTAAAGTTGGATGAGAGCAGTATACTGTTTCTTTTATTTTGCGGAGGGGCAGTATGCGGTCTGCTTCTTCCGAAGTGGATACATCTGAATGTTTCGGAAGGATATTGCCTAATTGATTTAAATACACTGAAAAAATTTTCACAGTGGAAGATTGGGTGGGGCGTGATGCTGTGGAAAACGATAAAAAAAAGAATGGCATTACTTCTGCTGCTGTATTTTTCCTCCTATACTGCGGCAGGATATGGCATCCTTGCGGCAGCAGGGATCATTTTTGGCATTACGCTTGGATTTCTGCTGTCATTTTCCGTGATCTGGCTTTCGTGGTGGGGGCTTGCGTTTTTGCTGTGCGCGCTTTTCCCGCAGTGGGTATTTTATGCGGCGGCAGGCAGCCGGATTGTACGGTTCATGCAAAGCAGAAGAATGCAGTGCCTTATGTGCAGCGGTCCGGTTCTTCCGACACCTAACAGAAAGATTCTTCACATGTTTTTTGAGATAGCAATATTGACCGGATGCGGAATTGTTGCGGAGGTATATGTAAATCCTTTGCTAATTCGACTTTTTTTGATAACTTATCCGGGATGAATGAGGATTCTTTTGGGTAAATCATGAGAAAAAGAGTTGGATTTTTCTATTTTATATGCTATATTTAGAATATGTAAAAGACCGTTTGTTGTGCAAAATGCGCAAAACGGAAAGGAGGATTCATATGGCAACACCTCATAATTCGGCTCAGATGGGCGATATTGCAGAAACTGTCCTGCTTCCGGGCGATCCGCTTCGCGCGAAGTTTATTGCGGATCATTTTCTGGAGAATGTGGTACAGTTTAATGCTGTGAGAAATATGTTTGGATTTACGGGAACTTATCAGGGAAAAAGAGTTTCCGTTATGGGAACAGGAATGGGCTGTGCTTCCATTGGTATTTATACCTATGAGCTGATCCATTTTTACGGAGTAAAAAATTTGATCCGTATCGGTTCCTGTGGAGCAACGCAGGAAGCGCTTCAGCTCGGAGATATTGTGATGGCAATCGGAGCTAATACAGATACCAATTATGCACATCAGTATCAGCTTCCCGGGACTTTTTCCGCTACGGCGTCCTATGACCTGCTGGTGAAAGCGCAGCAGTCTGCTGAGAGAAACGGTTTCCGCTATACGGTAGGAAATGTGGTTTCTTCCGATGTGTTTTATGGCGAGACGCAGGAATGGAAAGTATGGGCAAAAATGGGTACGCTGGCAGTAGAGATGGAAAGTTTTGCGTTGTACTGCAATGCAGCCAGAGCCGGTGTGAAAGCGCTGGGCATTTTTACCGTGTCCGATTCTCTGGTAACAGGAGAAGAGATGTCGGCGGAGGCTCGTCAGAACAGTTTCACCAATATGATGAAAGTGGCGCTGGAGACAGCCTGTCAGGAATAGGATTTGGGGAAAGAGAAATCAGGGAATGGGTATCATTCCAATATGCGGTCGGCATGACCTGCGAACGATACTTTCAAATATAAAAAGTAAAGTGAGAGGAGAAAAGGAAAATGAAAAAAGCGTTGGCGTTTGCACTTGCAATGACAATGGCAGCCACATCTCTGGTAGGATGCGGCTCCAAGAAGGCAGAGACAGAGGCTGCTAAGACAACAGAGGCTGCCAAAGCAACGGAGAAAGAAACAGAGGCTTCTAAGGCAACCGAGAAAGAAACAGAGGCTTCTAAGGCAACCGAGAAAGAGACTGAGGCAAAAGCAACTGAAAAAGCAACAGAAGCTGGAGTGGAAACAGAAGCTGCGACAGAAAAGACAAAAGCTGACGGCGTATACAAAGCAGCATTCCTGATTCCCGGTACTCTGGGGGACAAGTCTTTCTGGGATTCAGGCAACGAGGGACTGACAAGACTGAAAGAAGATCTGGGCGAGGACGTATTCGATTTCAAAGTTGAGCAGATGGGCGGCAATTCCGCAGATATGGCTAATTATGAGCCTACGTTTCTGGATTACTGCGAGAGCGGAGAGTATGATGTGATCATCACAGGTTCCTGGCAGTGTATGGATGCTCTGGTAACTGCGATTGATATGTATCCGGATCAGAAATTTATCCTGTTTGATGAGGAGTTTGATTTTGAAGGAAACGGAAATCCTGACAATATTTACAATCTGCTGTTTAAGCAGAACGAGGTTTCTTACCTGGTAGGTGTTCTGGGCGCAAAGATGACTGAGAGCAATATGCTGTGCTTCCTTGGCGGTATGGATGGAAAAGTAATCAATGATTTCCTGGTAGGATATATCCAGGGCGCTGCTGATACCAACCCGGATATCAAGGTTGCTGTCAGCATGGTAGGTAATTACGAAGACTCCGCAAAAGGAAAAGACCTGTCACTGGCTATGTATAATGCGGGCGCTGATTACGGTTTCAACGTAGCGGGGAATGCAGGACTTGGACTGATCGAGGCAGCTGCCGAGACCGGAAAAATGGCATTCGGTGTTGATTCTGACCAGGCTGCGCTGCTGCCGGACTATGCGGCAAACATCCCGACTTCTGCTCTGAAGAATGTAGGTGATGGTCTGTATGCCACTATCCAGAAGGACATGGCCGGCGAATTAAACTATGGAACTACAGAATCCATGGGATTTGCTGAGAACGGTGTGGCACTGGTGGAAGATGCTCATTATGAAGAGATGGTTCCGGAAGATGTCCGTGCTTATATCGACGAAGTACAGCAGAAGATTTCTGATGGTGAGATCGTAGTTTATACTTCTGCCGATATGACAACAGATCAGATTGAAGAGCTGAAAGCTTCTGTAGCTGTACAGTAAATAGAAACCGATGCCCGACAGCTGAATTGCTTGATGCAGCCTGGAGAGAGGGCGGATAAGATTCGTCTGATTAAAATATGCTGTCTCATCATTCCCAGGGTAACAGAGGCGACAGAACAGTGATGAAATGTTGCTGTAAGAGTGTAGATACATCAGATGTGGGATGACTCCTATCTCTGTAGCTGGCGGGGAACAAATCAGTATCAGTGGTGGAAGTCAATCCCCATCTGATATAGCCTCCGGCAAGATTGCAAAGGTGCGCAAAAGAAATATGTCATGTACATGCATGATGCGCACATCGCAGCAAGAATGCCGGGGGCATTCTTGAATTTGCAGCAGCATTTTTATGCGTAAATTCCATGACCTGTTTTGCACACTTCTGGTGATGAATGGCATTCATGAAAAGTGTGGAGCACAGGGA
>CAKRNX010000041.1 GCA_934371475.1 uncultured Lachnospiraceae bacterium | reverse complement strand
TATTAATGCAATATCCGTCATAATTAAACTGCAGCACGGAAGAGGTCACGGAAATACCTCTCTCTTTCTCAATCTCCATCCAGTCTGAGACCGCATGGCGGGCAGTTGCTTTTCCCTTTACCGATCCGGCCAGATTGATGGCTCCGCCGTAAAGCAGAAATTTCTCTGTCAGAGTCGTCTTACCTGCATCCGGGTGGGAGATGATGGCAAACGTCCGTCTCTTATTTATTTCACTGGCAATATCACTCACGTATTTTTCCTCCATATTGACTGTTCTCTTGTAAACAAACTGGTATCCGTATCATGGTGGGAGTCAGCCCTCCATTTGATATAGCCTCCGGCAAAATTGCAGAGGTATTCTTAAATCTTATCCCGTTAAGGCTGCCCTCCGATGCAGGCAGCCTTGATCTGTCAGAATATCACATGCCATTTTAACAAGGTTCATCTTTGCTGTCAACAGGTGAAACCGCAGCTATTTCTCTTCCGTTTCCTGGGAAGCGCGCGGCGTGATAATAATATGTTCTCCCGTTACTTCGGTTTTACGTTTGACAATATCCTCGATCTGGGCCAGTTGGGCCGAATCCAGTTCTTCCATATTAATGACCACATCCGCGGTTCCGTCCGTAATACTCACTACTGCATCCTTGTATCCTTTCGCCTCCAGCAGAAGCTCCGCCGCAGCTTCCATCTCCGCCTGCTTCGTCATGGACGTCATGCTTGCTGCCGCCTCCTGGCGCTGCTGCTGATCCACATTTTCATTATTAATCACTTCAAGAAGTGTCTCCTTATTTTTGGCTCTGATCTGTTCCCGGTTCAGTTTTGCCTGCGCCATCAGCGCATCTCCCGCCGAAGCGCTTGCCAGCACGGCAGCTCCCGGTGCCGCATCATTTCCCGTCTCTTCCCCCGCTGCTCCGTCGGATGATACTGCCTCTCCGTCCCCGTCCATACTGATGATGTCCACATAAGTACCTGTCTGCGCCGCATCTGCGGTCTCCTCTTCGGCCGTCAAAAGCACAGTCTGATCTGAGGCAGCCAACTGACCAGCTTCCTTTTCCAGCAGCCGGCCTGAGTAATTCAGATATCCCGCCACGGCGATCATCACTGCCAGCACTGTAATAATAACCTGATTCTTCCTGAAAATACGCTTCACCCTTTTCCTCCTTCATTCAGCTTCATTACTTTGATTTTATGCACTTCCAGTCCGAATAATACCTCAGCGGCCTCCGTAAGATTCTCCGCCACTGTCAGATTATCCCCGCCCTGGGCTGCAATCACTACGCCCTCGACCTGCGGAGCCGTCTCTTCCGTCACAAATGGAATTTCCCTTCCCTGGCTGTCCCGTTCAAACACCGTTGTGATATCCTCTCTGTCTGTGATATTTTCCTGTTCTCCATCTGTCCGGCTCTCTTTTGATAGTGACCGGTCCTTCTCCACTGTCTTCTTTCCGCTGTTCTTTACCGTAATCATTACCTGCACTTCTCCGACACCTTCCACCTGCTGCAGAATATTTTTCAGCCTGCTCTCGAGCCTCTGCACCTGATCTGCCTCTGCAGCCTGTTCTGTCTCCTGCTGCACTGCCTCACTCCTGCCATGCCCCGCTTTCTCCTGCGGCACTGCAATCACCAGCAGCAATACTCCAAGCAGGATCCCGATCAACAGCTGATCCTTCCTTGGCTTTTTCCATCTGCGCGTCATTTCCGTCTGCTCCATATCCGGCAATTCCTCCTGACTGTCAGAACGTGTCTGAAACATCAATCTGTGTAAAGCGGACATTCGCAATCCGCTGCTTGTTCATAAACACCGTCGCTTCGCGACTGTCAGCGGAAGCTTTTCACTTCCACTGACATAAGCCTCCCCCTAATCCCACTGCTTCGTGCTCCGCGCACTTGAAGCAGGGGAATGCTTCTTCTGCCTTCAGGCACACCCTGAGAAATACTGCTGTCCCCATACAGCTTCTGTATCTTCTCTTCCAGTTCCATCTCATACGCTTCTTCATCCCAGTCCGGCAGCACCTGTTCCAGGCCTTCTCTCCCTGATATATGCTCCTGATACAGCTGCCGGAGACTCTCTGTCTCAAAATACCTCCAGAAATCTTCTCTGCCTGCCAGCTTTCCCACCGGTTCCAGCACCACCAGCAGAAACAGGACGCCCATAAAAAAACGGACATATTTTTTCAGTCCCGTATCCGGCAAAAGATGAAGCACCACAGTAGCCAGGCACAAAAAACAGCTCAGCTGCACTAGCCACTGCCTCAGCAGCCCGAACCCCGCCGTCATCTTCCCACCAGCACGGTCATCATAGCCAGAGATATGATAAACAGAATCCCTGCATTGATCACAATCTTCATCAGCAGTTCCCCTCCATCTGCCACACTTTCGATACATTCCGCCACCCGTTTGTCCGTTACCGGCTGAGCCGCAGCTCCCAGGAACCGATAGATCAGCACGCCTGCCGCCAGCTTGACAGTCGGGATCAGACCAATCAGTACAAGTGCTGCCACTCCCGCAATCCCCACAGCATTTTTCAGCAGCAGAGCCGATCCAAGTACAGTCTCGGCCACCGCCTCATATGCCCCTCCGATCCCCGGAATGGCTGAAACTGCCCGGTTCACCACTGAATTTTTCAGCTGATCTACCGCAGGCGCCACCATCATCTGCACTGCCTGCAGCCCCAGCACCAGCGCCATGACTGTTTTCATTCCCCAGAGAATCCCTGTCCGGATCAGATCTGCCATTTTTGAGAGATAATCTTCTTTCATTAACTGATTCAGAAACAGCAGCATCACATAAATCTGCACTGCCGGCAGCAGCACTCTGTCCATCAGCCACTGCACTGCCGTAATTCCAAACAGGGTCACCTGGGAAACTCCCGCCGCCGACAGACTCCCTGCCGACAATACCATCGTCATCAGACAGGCCGGCAGCAGCAACTTCATGAAAATCAGCACCGCTTCCACCGCATCGGCTGCCACCTGGCTCATGCTGACAAACACTTTCATAAGCAGCGCCGCCATCAGCAGATAAACCATGTAATGGCTGATATCCGTGATCTGATCCTTTGCAAATACCGATGCAAAATTGGAAAACAACGCGGAAACCACAATTAATACCAACAGATAAACTGCCATTTTCCGGTATTCTTCCATTTCCCCAAACAGCGTATTACACAGAATCTGTTTCAAATTTTCCGCACTCCACGGAATTTCCCCTTTCAGCAGCGAACATATCGTCTCCGACAGAGAAAATTCGTTCTTCCCAAGCAGCTGATCCAGACTTTCCTGGGCGCTGCTCAGATCCGCCTCCTCTCCCAGCAGTATCTCCCAGTCCGAGAGCAGGTTTTCTGCTGAGACATTTCCCACGGCCATCCTTTCCGTCTCCGCTGCTAGGGCATCCGTATTTTGATTTTGCTTTTCTGCTGTTTCTCTCTGATACGCTGATACTGTCTTGTCCGTCTCCTGCCCGGCCAGCGTATCATTGCTTCCGGAAATTCCCATGATCATAAG
Source organism: uncultured Lachnospiraceae bacterium (assembly GCA_934371475.1). GTDB lineage: Bacteria > Bacillota > Clostridia > Lachnospirales > Lachnospiraceae > Merdiplasma. Next base: position 12,972 of record CAKRNX010000041.1, on the reverse strand, counting down.
TGCCATTCCCGCTGCCAGCAGTACCCTTTGGGTTCTCCCCATGGTTCTCCTCCTAACTCCAGGCTGATGAGACGGTCTCCATCAACGCTAGGATCACCGGGGAACTCACCGCCAACACAGACAGTTTGCCGAACAGTTCGATCTGTCCCGCAATCGCCTGATATCCCGCGTCTTTGCACAGGCTGGCAGAAATATCTGTCAGATACGCAATGCCCGCTATTTTCATCAAAATCTGAAACCAGGCCGTTTTCAGCGAAGTCATCTGCTCCATGCTTTTTATGATATCTACTACAATTTCCAGCCTGTGCAGCGTAAAAAACGCAATCAATACACAGGTAATCAGACTCACCGGCACGGCAAACGGCGACTTCATCTCCTTCATCAGCAGCCCCGTCATCATGCCCGCCATGCCAAGACATGCGATTTTCAGCACTGTCATTCCTTCACCTCCCATGTTTGGACACAATCAGAGTGCAAACAGCGTTTTCACTGTCTCAAACAGTTGCTGAATATACGGCAGGATCCAGAAAAGAACCAGGATCAGCCCTGCCAGACTGGTTAAAAACGCCTGATCCTCCCTGCCGCTGTGCTTCAAGACCTGGCCCAAAACTGATACCAGTATGCCAACGGCAGCAATTTTAAATATCAGATTGACGCTCACATCTTTCCCCTTCCCCGTATTTGCTAAATCAGAAGCACAACCAGGAAAATTCCTCCCAGAATCCCCAGTCTCCAGTACAGCTTTGCCTTCTGTCCATACTCCTGCTCCGCCTCGTCAAGCAGCTGCTTGGTCCTCTGTTCATAGACCTTCAGAAAGCCGCAGTCCTCCCCTGCTTCCAGCATGCCGATCTGCCGGCCAACCTGCAAAATCAGTTCCCGGTCTTCCTTTAACAGACTGACGCTGCCAAGATACCAGTCCGCCATCTCCTGCCAGACCGAAAAAAAAGGAGTACCTGGAAGCTTCTCCAGCTGTACTCCCGTCTCCCAGAAAAAGCATGAAAAAGGTTCTCCCAGTACGGTACCTGTCTTCTGCATTGCCTCTTCCAGAGGTGTTTTCATATAATCGATTTCCTGATGAAGCATCAGGAGCCCTTTGTAGAAATCTTTCAGAAGCGTCTTGCGCTCCCCCAGTTCTCTGCCGGCCGCAGCCCCCATCATCACTGAGAAGGCAACTGCCAGCACCGCACCGGCCACTTTCAGTTCAAACATAAATTCTGGTCCCCCGCTCATCAAAAATATCTTTCAGATGCCCCGGTTCCATTCCTCCTTCCAGTACAATATACCGTTCGAAATACCGATACTGGATCAGCCGCTGCAGCAGCGGTTTTTTCCGGACATCGTCCACCGAACTGCCGTGTACCGTGGCCAGCAGTCTGCATCCGCAGTGAAACACTGCCTCAATCGCCTGTGAATCCCTGTAATCCCCAATCTCGTCCACTGCGACAATATCCGGTGCCATAGACCGGATCAGAAGCATCATCCCCTCCGACTTGGGACAGCAGTCCAGCACATCAGTCCGGATCCCCAAATCATTCTGCGGGATTCCACGGTAGCAGCCTCCGATTTCCGAGCGTTCATCCACCACCCCCACATTCTGCCCCGGCAGCTCTCCGACACCATTTGATGCCTGTCGGATAATATCGCGCAGCAATGTCGTCTTTCCGCATCTGGGCGGCGAAATAATCAGCGTATGGCAAAATCTTCCATTCTGCACCAGACATGGAAAAATCCGGTCCGCACACCCCTTCCGCTCATGAGACAGCCGCACATTCAGGAATGAAATATAGCGGATCCTCCGAACCCGGTCCTGCTCCATCACAATTCTTCCCGCCACGCCCACCCGGTGCCCTCCGGGTATGGTAATGTAGCCCTGCCTGAGTTCCTCATCAAACGCATACAGTGAATACCGGGACACGTAAGACACGGTCTCCATCAGCTCTTCTTTTGAGACAGTCAAACATTCCCCGGACAGCTGCGTCAGCCCCCCTCCCGGTGACAGAAACCTCTCTTTTCCGTCATAGATACAGATCAGCGGCTGTCCCACCCTCATGCGGATTTCCTGTAAAAGCGCCTGATCCATCCCGCCCCTCTTCAGGGCATTCCTGATCCGCGCCGGAAAAATACCAAATACTTCTTCTCCTTGGTTCATCTTCTCCCCCTCCTCTTTCCCAATAAGTATATGAGGTTGTCCGCCCCAATTATGATTGCTTTTTTTCTCTGTACCTTATATAATAATCTCAATCAATAAATTCAAGAATGCCCCGGCATTCTTGCTGTGAGGTGCGCATCATGCATCTGCATGACCTATTTTTTCTGCGCGCCTCTGCTATCTTGCCGGAGGCTATATCAGACGGAGAGTGACTCCCACTACTGATACTGACTGGTTCTCGCCACCTGCAGAGGTAGGAGCCACTCCCCCATCTGATGTACTTTATTCCAGGAAACGAGGTTTGATTACGATGAAAAAAAGAATTGTTGTCGCTCTTGGTCATCAGGCACTGGGCACTAATTTTCCGGACCAGAAAAAAGCGGTTCACGCTTCAGTCAAAATCCTTGCCGATATGGTAGAGGAAGGCAATCAGCTGATCATTACACACAGCAACGCACCACAGGTGGGCATGATCCATACTGCCCTTAACGAATACGCAAAGGTTCATGAGACCTACAATGCGCCCATGGCGATCTGTTCTGCCATGAGCCAGGGATTTATCGGATATGATATCCAGAACATGCTGCACACCGAACTGATGAGCCGCGGCATCTACCGCACCGTCAGCACCATCATTACACAGGTCGTCGTAGATCCTTACGATGATGCGTTCTATCATCCTATCAAGGTCATCGGTCGCTATCTGACCAAAGAAGAGGCAGATGCCGAGGAACGCAAGGGCAATTATGTTATAGAGGAGCCGGACAAGGGGTTCCGCCGGATCGTTGCAGCCCCCAAGCCGCTTGATATTGTCGAGATTGATGCGATCAATGCACTTCTTGCTGCAGATCAGATCGTCATCGCAGGCGGTGGCGGTGGTATTCCCGTTCTGAAACAGGGCAGTCGTCTCAAGAGCGCCAGTGCGATTGTAGAAAAAGATCTGACGAGTGGAAAACTGGCGGACCTCACCGATGCCGATGTCCTCATGATCCTCACAAACGAGGAACACGTATGTATCCACTACCATACAGATGCACCGCTTCCGCTGGAGCACATCTCCGCAGCCGAAGCACGCAGACATATGGAGGCCGGCGAGTTCGGAGAGGCCGGTATGCTTCCCAAAATTGAAGCATCCGTCAACTTTGTCTCCCAGAAAGACAACCGGACAGCCATCATTACTTCTATTGACCATGCAATGGCTGCACTCCACGGCAAAACCGGCACTGTGATTTCATAATTGAAAAAGTCTCCGGCAGGATTAGAAAATGGAAGTCCTTTCTACCTGTCGGAGACTTATAATATTTATGGTATATACAATCAAAATTTTTGATATTTCTGCCCTGCAAGCTGCGCATCTTGCCGCAGTCCTCTTCTCATTTTTGTATTTTCCGTTTAAGTCACTTCCATCATGCATGATACGGCTTGTTACGCCCAGGGAAATACTTTCATCCACAGATGTTCCAGCCTTCCGGCTAATTTTTCTGTCTTCTCTCTGACCTTCAGCAATCTGAACAGCTCATTCCGCCCATAATCAATGGCCGTACACACCATATATATCCCCGCCGCGCTGAGCAGCACTGCAATCATTAAAAGCGGCCACGGGAAATACCGATACCGGTCAAACGCATCCAAGATCAGCGTATCCCAGACCAGCGGCTGCGTGTGGATCAGATAAACGGAAAATGCCAGCGGTGAGAACTTTTTCACTATCCAGATGCTCCATTTGTTCTTCAGCTCCAGCTGCTCAAACAGCAGCACCAGACACACGGCACCAAGCAGCATCGTAGGAGCCGCATAGCCGGTAAACATCCGCCCGTATCTGGCCTCTCCACAGACGCTCCGGGTATAGTTTTCCATCAGGATCTTAAATGCCCACGCAAATAGATTCAGTCCGAAATATCCAATCAGATAACTGCGCTTTTTCCACCTGTCAAACCTGCAGGTCCGGATACATGCCCCCAACAGATAAAGAACAGCCAGCCATACAAAACTGTATCCTCCTACCAGCTGCAGAAAATCAATGCCGTTGGCCTTCGGAACTGCCGTTCCCACTGAGAATACCAGGAATAGAACCACCGCCAGACGCTTTTTCTCCCGGTCATCCAGGCTGCGTACCAGCCTGTTCAGGTAGGGCATCACGAAAAACAACCCCGCATATGCACTGAAATACCAGTAAGTCTTCCATCCTACCGGGAAAATCGCCTGCCACAGGCTGTCCGTCGTCAGCAGATCCGGAGCAAAAATCCGGTATCCCAGCGTTATACCCGCAGAGTAAAAGAACACCTGCAGCCACAGCTCCAAGAACCGGGCCGGGCGGAATTTTCCATTCACTCCCACATAGCCGGAAATCAGCCCATAACAGTCCACTGCGCAGTAGGCGCATGTTTCAATCAGCCAGGCCGCATAATAGGTACTTTCTGATCCCACAATCCGAACCATGGCGCCGCCCTGCCCCAGCACATGCAGATTGACAATCATAAACATACTCAGGATCCGCAAAAGATCCAGTCCGTAATTTCTCTTCTGTTCTGCCATCATCTTTTATTATAATACGGAAAATCCTTTGGCAGAAATGCACTCTTCCGCCTCCCAGATATCCTCTGTGTGAAATACGAGAACCGGCTTGCCGGAATCTCTGTTAAAAGAAAGATAAATATAATTAACGTTGATGTTGCCAGCAGCAAAAGCCAGCAGTACATGATTGAGGTTCCCAACCTTATCTTCCACTTCTACTCCCATCACATCATTGAGCTGCACCAGATATCCGGCTGCTTTCAGCGCCTCAAGTGCCTTTTCCGGATCTGAAACCACCATGCGGATAATCCCGTACTCCGCACTGTCATTCGTGACAGATCCCCAGATATTAATATTCTCATCCTGAAGGATGCCTGTAATTTTCTGCATCGTTCCTCTGCTGTTTTCTGCAAACACTGATACCTGTTTTAACATAATCGCACTCCTCTTTTTCTGATTATTTTTTCTTCAAGAATGCCCGGCATTCCTGCTGCAGAGGTGGAAGTCATTCCACGTCTGATGTATTTTAGCGCTTTCAAGCATTAAAGTCAAGTAGGAATCACTTCAGCAATGCTGCCCCAGCGAATACGGCGTGATCTGGTATACATAATAGTTAATCCAGTTTGTATACAGATTGTTGGCATGGGAGCGCCACATCAGCAGTGGTCTGTTCTGCGGGTCATCTGCCCGGTAATAATTTTCCGGTATCTCGATATTCAGCCCCTTGTGTTTGTCTCTCTTATACTCCCAGTCCAAAGTCATACGATCGTACTCCGGATGTCCCATCACATAAATCTGACGGCCATCCTTTGTCATGGTGAGAAATACACCGGCTTCCTCGGACTCTGCCAGGATAATCAGATCATCGCAGGCTGCAATGTCATCCCTCGACACTTCCGTATGCCTGGAATGCGGTGCCAGGAACATGTCATCGAACCCGCGCACCAGAGGAATTTTCCGGTTCATCACTTTGTGCCAGAACAGTCCGAATACCTTATGAGCAAGCATTCTCTTTTTCAGTCCAAAATGATAATAAAGCCCTGCCTGAGCCCCCCAACACAGATGGATTGTAGACGTCACATGCTCTTTCGTCCATTCAAAAATGGCGCACAGCTCCTTCCAGTAATCCACCTCTTCAAACTCCATCTGCTCCACCGGCGCACCGGTAATGATCATGCCATCATAATTATTATCCTTAATGTCCTCAAAGTTCTGGTAGAACTTGTTCAGATGGCTGGTGGAAGTATTTTTTGCTTCATGCGAAATCACATGAAGAAATGTAACATTTACCTGCAGAGGTGTATTAGACAAAGAGCGCAACAGCTGCAGCTCCGTCTCTTCCTTCAGCGGCATCAGATTTAGAATCACAATCTCCAGCGGACGGATATCCTGATGCTCAGCCCGTCCCTCTTCCATAACAAATATATTTTCCTGCTCCAGCTTTTCCCGCGCCGGCAGTTCACCCTGTACCCTAATCGGCATTTTTTTCACCTGCTCTTTTCTTAAATTTTGTATGCCATTTTATCAGATTTCTTCTGCAAAAGAAAGCCCTGATTCTGTTTTTGATCTTTTATCCCCGTGAACAGCAGGCCAGGCAGCCCCAGGGCGTGCTTGAAAAAGACTTTTCGTAAGCTGCGGTTTCCGTGTTGTGTAAGAATTTGTCCAAAAGAGAACAACTCCCCAACCCCCCCCGGCAGGATTACAGATTACAGAACTGTTTGTAACGCTGGGGAATGTTTATTCTGCGTTCCACCACGCTCTATAATGCCAGGAACTCTTCCTCTGTAATCACTGGGATCCCCAGCTCTCTGGCCTTTCTGTTTTTGGAGGAAGATGATGCAGAATCATTATTGATCAGATAATCTGTCTTTGCAGATACAGATCCTGTGACCTTTCCTCCCTGCGCCTCGATCACCGCTTTCAGTTCATTCCTGTTGGCAAAATGCGTCACGCTTCCTGTGATCACGAATGTCTTTCCCGCAAACTTCTGTTCCCCTTCTTCCGCCTGCGGCGTCTCAATCTCCAATTCTTTCAGCAACTCATCCAGCTGTCTCTGCTTCTTCTCATCTGCAAAATACTCTACGAATGTTCCTGCAATCACTGCTCCAATCCCGTCAATCATCGCCAGTTCTTCTACTGAAGTATGACGTATCCGTTCCAGATCATAACGGTACGCACGGCAGATCATCTTGGCATTTGCCACACCGATATTCGAAATACCAAGCCCATAAATCAGGCGCGGCAGCGTTGTTTTTCTGGACGTCTCAATCCCTGCGATCAGCTTTTCATAGGATTTCTCTCCGAATCCCTCCATCTTCACGATCTCATCCCGATGTTCCCGCAGATGGAACATATCTGCAAACTCATGGATAAACCCTCTGGCAATAAATTTCTCCAGCGTAGCTTCTGACAGGCCATCGATATTCATTGCATCCCGGCTGGCAAACAGCGTAAATGATTTGATTCTTTTCGCCTGGCAGTCCGGATTGGTACAGTACAGCGTCTCGATCCCGTTGGCTGCCCGGATCTGGGTCGCCCCGCCGCACACTGGGCAGACTTCCGGAATTGCTACGGTACCGCTGCCGGTTAAATTCTCCTCAATCTGCGGAATAATCATATTTGCCTTGTATACGGTGATCCGGTCGCCGATCCCGAGTTTCAGATTCTTCATGATACTCAGGTTATGAACGCTGGCCCTGCTCACCGTGGTTCCCTCCAGCTCTACCGGCTCAAAAATTGCTACCGGATTGATCAGACCTGTTCTGGATGCACTCCACTCAATCTCCAGCAGATGCGTCTCTTTCAGCTCATCCTTCCATTTGAACGCAAATGCATTCCGCGGGAATTTGGCCGTTCTTCCCAGCGATTCCCCGTAAGCGATATCATCGTACAACGCCACCAGTCCGTCTGAAGGTATGTTATAATGCTGTATTTTTTCCGCAAAATAACGGATCGCCTCATCAAGCGTATCCGCTGTGGTCATGCGGTGCTCCACCACGTCAAACCCCTGGTCTGACAGCCAGCGAAACTGCTCCATTCTGGAATTATGGAAATCCGCACCTTCCGCCCTCACAAGTGCGAACGCAAAAAACTGCACCCGTCTGCGGGCCGTAATTTCATTGTTTAGCTGTCTGACAGAACCACTGCAGAGATTTCTCGGATTTTTGTAACGGGCATCCACATCCTCTATCCCATCATTAATCTTCTCAAAATCATCGTAAGAGATCACAGCCTCCCCTCGCAAAATCAGCTCACCCTGAAACGGAACGGTCAGCGGAATATTCTGGAATACTCTGGCATTATTCGTGATAACCTCTCCCACCTCGCCGTTTCCTCTCGTAACCGCCTTAAAAAGTCTGCCCTCTCTGTACGTCAGCACTACCGTCAGACCATCCAGCTTCCAGGAAAGCAGCGTTTTCTGACTGCCGATAAAATCCCGCAGCACCTCTACATCTTTTGTTTTATCAAGGGAAAGCATGGGAACCTCATGGCGCTCCTTGGGCAGCTCGTCCACTGCTTCATAGCCTACCGTCACCGTCGGACTGCCCGCCAGCACGGTTCCCGTCTCCTGCTCCAGCTGCTGCAGTTCATCATAGAGCCTGTCATACTCCAGGTTGCTCATAATCTCTCTGTTTTCCTGATAATACGCTCTGCCGGCTTCCCGGAGGATCCCGGTCAGTTCCTTCATTCGCGCAGTGATCTCTGTCTTTGTTCTGTCCATATCCGCTCTTTCTATCTCCTTATTGATTTCCACGGGCAATAAGCCAAATAACCATGCTTGTCAGGTTCAAAAATGCTCCGGCATCCTTGCTGCGACTGTCTCCCTTTATTTCTGCTGATAACGGTGTTCTGTGTGATTGGAAGAATGTAGCAGACTGTTCTGCAGTGCTGCCATCTCCGTGCGTGTCAGATGACGGTACTGGCCGGGCTTCAAATTCCCTAGCTCAATATTCATAATGCGCACCCGCATCAGTTTTACCACATGATAGCCAAAAAATTCACACATTCTGCGGATCTGGCGATTCATTCCCTGCGTCAGAATAATCCTGAAACGCTTTTCTCCGGCCATCTCAATCCGGCACGGCCTTGTCGTAGCATCCAGTTCTTTCAGATACACACCCGCGGACATACGGCGGATAAAATCAGGCGTTACCTTCTTGTCCACCGTCACGACATATTCTTTTTCGTGATAGTTCCCGGCTTTCATGATTTTATTCAGCATATCTCCCTGATTGGTCATCAGGATCAGGCCTTCCGAATCCTTGTCCAACCGTCCCACAGAAAAAACTCTCTTGGGATATCCCACCATATCTTCCAGAGTCTGATCTCCCCACTTTTTATCTGTCGTGCAGACAACACCTGCCGGTTTGTTTACTGCCAGCATAATCACTTCCCGCTCTTTTTTGACCGGAAGCTGATCCACGCAGACTTTCTGTCCCTTCTGTACCCGACTCCCGGCAGCGGCAGTCACTCCGTCCACCGTCACCCTGCCGCTCTCAATCAGTCGGTCTGCTTCCCTTCTCGAACACATCCCGGTTTCCGCCAGATATTTATTCAGACGCACACCCGGCAGAGATGCCTCCGGTATTGTATTCTGTACAATACTCCGTTCCAGACCGCGCACCTGACTCTTCTGCATTTTCTGTCCCGTGCCGCGCTGTTTCTGTCCTTCTTTCCATTCGGCTCTCCCTCTCTGCTTCTGCACTGTCTTCTGTTCTGCTCTGCGACTCTGACTTGTTCCTGTTTTCGGTCTTGCCTCACTTCTTCCTTTTCCCATTCTGTTTTCCTTCTCTTTCTGTACTCTTTTCTATCTCACATCTGATATAAAAAGGACAGCTCATCGAGCTGTCCTCATATGCTTCTATCAATTATGCCTTTGGAACTTGTCAGGCTGCTCCCGTTGCTGACAGATATTCAGACTTTACATATCCTTCAATCGTATAGGAATCAGCATCATAGCTGATTTTGCACCAACCGTCATCCGCATCTTCCAGCTTCGTTACTGTAGATCCGGAAGTTACCACTCCCATAATCGCCGAGTCGGTACTTGGCTCCTGACGAATATTCAACTCTGCCGTAGCTGTCATCTTGCTGCCTGCTGCAGCTGTATCGGATGCGTCCTTCGGCTGACCGCTCTGGGTATCCTGACTGGTCAGCGAATCCATAAACTCCTTCAGAGCCGGATCGGAATTTTTCGCGTTCTCACACTGCGTATTGACATCTGCGATCAATGCCTGTACATCTGCATTGGAAGAAACCCGTGCAATGTAATCTGCTACTTCCTGGCTCGCATTCCGGTCTGAAACAATCAGATTGCCGGAGGCATCTGTTGTCAGATAAAGCATCGCCAGACTCGGTGCCGGTGTATCAATATTGACCACCTTTCCCTCATAGTACACATATACAATGTAGGAGTTGGCTTCCGGTCCTTTCTTTGAATAGGTTGAGATATTATTATAACTCTCAATCACATCATTCTGAAGAATACTGTTCTTTACTTCGTCATTCCACGGATTGACAATCGCCTGAAGCGTTGTGACATCCTTCTGTGCTGCTGCAGTATAATACTTTTTGACCAGAGTCAGAACTGCGGCATCATCCTTCACCAGACTTTCATTTTCTGATGATCCTTCACTTGCCGGAGTACTGGTCTCTTCTGTCTTCTCTGTAGAATTCTCACTCGTGGTACCGGTCGATGCAGCTGTGGAATTAGATATCTCTGTAGAAATCTCACTCTCCGTCTTACCTGATCCTGCCGTATTGTCCGAGGAAGAAGAACCTCCCACCAGCTTTACCACACAGAAGCCGATCACAACAATCAAAACAACGACCAGCCCCAGCAGGATATATCTCAGGTTGTCAGAAAGCCATTCCCTAAAGTTGTCTAACATAGCATTACCTCCACCTTAGTTCACTTTCTGTGTTTCTGCCGATAACGCATCTGGAGGGATTCGAACCCCCGACACGCGGTACCGGAAACCGTTGCTCTATCCCCTGAGCTACAGATGCAGTCAGTCTTTGGAAACATATCTCCCAAAAACTGATTGTAATCATATCACAATCTGTGCGTATTGTCAAATCAATCGCAATAATTCCTTAAATATCCAGGTTCAGGTGCTGATCCAGTTCTTTGGGAACTGCACCTCCGTTTTTTCTGTGCTGCCGGACACATTCCGTCAGCAGATACTCTATCTGCCCGTTTACTGAGCGGAAATCGTCCTCCGCCCAGGCGGCAATGGCATCATAGAGCTGCGCCGACAGTCTGAGCGGCACCTGCTTTTTAGGTCTGTCTGCCATATTTAATACAAGCTGCCTGAATTGACTACCGGCTGTGCATCATGATTGCCGCAGAGCACCACCAGCAGATTAGACACCATCGCAGCCTTGCGCTCTTCATCCAGCGCCACGATCTGGTTTTCATTCAGCCGTTCCAGCGCCATCTCGACCATGCCTACCGCACCGTCTACAATCATCTTTCTCGCGTCAATGATTGCAGATGCCTGCTGGCGCTGCAGCATTACAGCCGCTATCTCCGGCGCGTAAGCCAGGTACGTAATTCTCGCTTCCAGGATCTCAAGTCCTGCTCCCTCTACCTTTTTCTGGATCTCTTCTCTGATCCGTTCCGCCACAATCTCGCTGGATCCCCTCAGACTGCCCTCATCAGCCTGACCGTCTCCGGTCGTATCCACGTTGGGAGCCACATCATACGGATAAATCCTGACAATATTGCGCAGGGCGCTGTCACACTGCAAAGAAAGATATTCTTTGTAATTGTCTACCAGGAAAACTGCCTTTGCGGTATCCACGACTCTCCACATAACCGCAATACCGATTTCGACCGGATTTCCCAGACAGTCATTGATCTTCTGACGGTTGTTGTTAAGCGTCATCACTTTCAGGGAAATCTTTTTCCCCACATCAGAAGAAGGTGCGGAAGCAGCTGCGCTGTTTGCGGCCGAGAGGAGCACTGCTTTTGCGGCTCCTCCATCCACGTCACCGCTCTGATTCAGTCTGGTTCTGGCTGCCGGATTCATGCTGGTACAGAAAGGATTGACAAAATAAAATCCCTCATCTTTCAGTGTGCCGACATAACGCCCAAACAGCGTCAGAACCAGTGCTTCCTGCGGCTTTAATACCTTCAGTCCCATAAATGGAAGCCATCCTATACTGAGCCAGACAATCCCGATGATCATCACTGCCGGACTGCCTCCCTCATCCAGGAAGATCCCCCAAAACACAGTAACCGCCACTGCCGCCGCATACAATACGATAAACAGAAGCATCATAATCATTCCATTCTTCTTGTTCTGCAATACTTTTTCTGTCATACCCTTCTCCTCCTTTAAAATTTCCTTCCAGAATTTTATTATGATATTTTCATAATATCACTTTGATATCATATTGTCAATCTTTGTAAATGGGATATTCGCAAAAAGACAGGCAAATTCCCACCCACAGCTTATTGCTTTTCATAATTAAAGTATGGTCTTAATTGAAGCATGGTCTTACTGAATTTGATTAAGTATGAATATTTTATGAATTTTAAATGAATATTTTCTGAATATCTTTTCTATTGTATTGACTATATTTTTTGTTTTTGTTATGGTTTCCCTGTGTTATGTAATATTTTTGTAATATTTGCAAAGGAGGTTTTTTATGAGACGAAAAACACATGGCACAGTATCCTGGTGCATCGCCGCCGGTCTTGCCCTGTCTGGGCTTCAGGTACTTCCGGCTCTGGCTGATGAAACGCCGGTCCAGGCGGAAAGTCCTGCCGATCAGGGATCTGATTCCGTGGTGGGCACACTGATTTTTGCTCAGTGTGAAGAATATATCAACATCCGTGAACAGGCCGATACCGACAGCGATGTAACTGCCAAAATTTACAATCACGATTCAGCAACGGTACTGTCTGAACAGGACGGATGGTATGAAATCCAGTCAGGAAACGCCCACGGATACGTGAAAGCAGAATATTTTGCTACGGGAGAAGAAGCCGACAAAATTGCAGAGGAAGTAGCGTATCACGTAGCTACCGTCCATCCGGATGAACTGAATATCCGTACTGCCGAAAGTGAAGACAGCGATGTACTTGACATCGCCAAACACAATGATGAGCTGGAAGTGGTGGCCTATGACGGCGACTGGATGAAAGTCGCTCTGGGCAATGATGTATACGGCTATATCAGTGCCTATTATGTCGACTACACGACTTATTATCCGACAGCCGAAACACTCGAAGAGGAGCAGGCTCGTCTGGCCGCCGAAGCAGCAGCCAGTGAAGAAACGGCAGTTTCCGATCACATTTC
>CAKRNX010000040.1 GCA_934371475.1 uncultured Lachnospiraceae bacterium | reverse complement strand
GCTGAATTTCGGCGAGGTTCTGGCACAGGGCAAAACGACGGATGTGCTGAATGATCCGCAGGTAATCACAGCATATCTTGGCGAATAGGAGGATTTGAGTTATGGCAATGCTTGAGATAAAAGATCTGAATGTATATTATGGTGTGATCCACGCGATTAAAAATGTTTCCTTTGAGGTCAATCAGGGAGAGATCATCGCACTGATCGGAGCGAACGGTGCGGGCAAGACCACCATTCTTCATACAATTACAGGACTGATTGCCCCCAAGAGCGGACATGTACGTTTTGAGGGAAAAGATATCACAAAGACTCCGGCACATAAGATCGTGGAGCTGGGGATGGCTCATGTCCCGGAAGGACGTCGTGTCTTTGCCGAGATGTCAGTATACCAGAATCTGATGATGGGCGCTTACACAAGAAAAGACAAGAGCGAGATTGAGGCGTCTCTGGAGACTGTGTATAAGCGTTTTCCGCGGCTGGAAGAACGGCGCAATCAGATGGCCGGTACCCTTTCAGGAGGCGAGCAGCAGATGCTGGCCATGGGACGTGCGCTGATGTCGCATCCCAAGATTATTCTGATGGATGAGCCTTCCATGGGACTTTCCCCCATCTTCGTAAATGAGATTTTTGATATTATCCGCAGCGTCAATGAAGCGGGAACAACGGTGCTTCTGGTAGAGCAGAATGCGAAGAAAGCTCTGGCGATCGCGAACCGTGCCTATGTGCTGGAGACAGGAAATGTGGTGAAGACCGGCGACGCTGACAAGCTGATGGATGATCCGGCCATCAAGAAAGCATATCTTGGCGAATAACTGATTATAGAGTATAATATAAAAGGTTAGATCAGATGGGGAAGTGACTCCCACTTCTGCAGGTGGTGAGAAACAAATTAATATCAGTGGTGGGCGTTACCCCCATCTGATTTGCTTCCGGCAAGATGGCAGAGGTGCGCAGAAGAAATATGTCATGCAGCTGCAGGGCGAGCACCTCGCAGCAGGAATGTCGGGACATTCTTGAATAGCCAAATGTAAGGAACAGGGGGACGGTTGATATGGATAACATAGTAGTTACCATTGCGAGACAGTATGGAAGCGGCGGAAAGACCATCGGTCAGATGCTGGCAAAAGAAATGGGGATTAAGGCATACAGCAGAGAGATTCTGAAGCTGGCGTCCGAGGACAGCGGTATCAATGAGCGTCTGTTCAACCAGGCAGATGAAAAGCTCAAAAGCACGTCACTGTTTGGAATTATGAGACGGGAATATAAAGGCGAGCTGATCCCGCCGGAGAGTGAGGACTTTCTTTCCAATCAAAATCTGTTCAACTATCAGGCCAAAGTCATTAAGGATCTGGCAGAGGAAGAGTCCTGCGTGGTCATTGGACGCTGTGCGGATTATGTGCTCAAAGATTACCCCAATGTGGTCAGTGTATTTGTCCATGCATCTCCGGAATATTGTCTGAAACAGGCGATTGAGCGTGGCGCTCATATTGGCAAGGATGTAGACAAGTTCATTCAGAAGACGGACAAGTACCGTGGAGAGTATTATAAGTATTACACAGGACGGGAATGGAACGACGCAAGAAATTATGATCTTTGCCTGAACAGCGAAAAGCTGGGCTTCCAGGGGTGTGTCGATGCGATCAGAGATTATATCAGGATCCGTTTTGGCGAAGTGAAGTAGATAAAGAAGGAATGCCATGGTGTAGAATGGATGCCATGGCATTTTTGTGCGCAGAGCGGGTAAAGTATGATAACTGTGATGTCATGCGGCAAAATTAATGAACCATAAAATTGGGTTTTGCGGATTGAGAGAAAAGGGGTAGACAAAAGAAAGGAACTGCCGGAATATGGTTAAAAATATTGTGTTTGATATGGGAAATGTGCTGGTGAAATATGATGCGGGGAAAACCAGCGGCAGATATATAGAAGATGTGCTGGACCGGGAGCGTGTACAGAACGCTGTGTTTGCATCACCGGAATGGGTCTGGCTGGATATGGGCGTGATGAGCGAGGAGCAGGCATTGTGCCAGATCTGCGGCAGGCTGCCGGAGCGTCTTCATGAAGCGGCGGCGCTCTGCCTGGCCAACTGGGATCGCTATAATATGTGGAAAATTGAGGAGATGGAGCCGCTGATCCGCGGGTTAAAACAGAAAGGATACGGGTTGTATGTGTGTTCAAATGCGTCCATGCGGTTGCCGGGTATTTACAGGGAGCTGTTCCCGGCGGCGGAATGTTTTGACGGAGTCCTGTTTTCCGCAGAAGTAAAATGTGTGAAGCCTCAGAGAGAAATGTATGAACATTTCTTCCGGAGGTTTCAGCTGAAACCGGAAGAATGTTTTTTCATTGATGATCTGCAGCTGAACATTGACGGAGCCAGAGCCTGCGGGATGGACGGATATTGCTTTGCAGACGGAGATATCAAGCGTCTGACGGAAGTGCTCGAAAACCTGGAAGGAGAGGAAGAATGAAGAAAAAGGCATTTCAGGCAGCGCTGCCCCTTACACTTCCGATTTGCGTAGGTTTTCTGTTCCTGGGAATGTCCTATGGTTTCATGATGAGAAGCAAGGGCTTTTCCTTCTGGTATCCGTTGTTTATGAGCATGTTTATTTTTGCCGGCTCCATGGAATTTGTGACAGCTGATCTTCTGTTGTCCGCGTTTAATCCGTTTTCTGCTTTTCTGTTGGCACTGATGGTAAATGCCCGCCATCTGTTTTACGGTATTTCCATGCTGGATAAGTATAAACATGTAGGGAAAAAGAAAGCATATCTGATCTTTGGTATGTGCGATGAAACGTTCTCTGTTAACTGCACTGCGCAGATACCGGAGAATGTGGACAGAGGATGGTTTATGTTTTTTGTCACGCTGCTGAATCAGATCTACTGGGTGGGAGGAGCTACGGCGGGAGCGTTGCTGGGATATGTCATTCATTTTGATACGACAGGCATCGAGTTTGTTATGACGGCACTGTTCGTAGTCATGCTGGTCAATCAGTGGGAGGAAGCGGCAGACCACAGACCGGCGCTGATCGGCCTGGGATCTTCTGTTCTGTGCCTGCTGATTTTTGGAAGCCAGAATTTTATTGTACCGGCTATGATTCTAATTATTGTCTGCTTTCTCGGCGGAAAGAAGTATCTGGATCCGGAGCATACAAAAAAGAAAAAAGACGGAGAGAGGGAAGCCTGTTCGAACAGCACAGGCAAAAAAATGACTGAAAAAATTGAGGAGGTGCAGGAGGGATGATGGAAATGACAATGCTACAGAGAGTGATTACGATCGCAGCAGTGGTGCTGGGAACTGTGGCGACAAGAGTTCTGCCGTTTCTGATTTTCCCGGAAGGAAAGACACCTCCCGCGTCAGTCAGATATCTCGGTGCGGTATTGCCTTATGCGGTCATGGGACTGCTGGTAGTTTACTGTCTGAAGAATGTGCCGGGCAGCAGCAGCCGGGGACTTCCGGAGGCCATTGCCATTCTGTTTATTATTCTGCTGCATAAATGGAAGAAAAGTACGCTCCTGAGCATCGGAGGCGGAACCGTGCTGTACATGTTTCTGGTGCAGCAGATTTTTTAAGGTTCAGAGCATATCTGGAATTTGCAGCTTACGAAAAGCTTTTTCAGGCACACTTGGGGCCGGAAGTCTTGTCAAGACTTCCGGCCTTGTGATAGAATGAACTGACATATGTAAATGCGTCCCGGCCTTGTCGGGATTTCTAACGCGCAGACAGCGCAGAGGTAAAGGAGTGCATGATATGCAGCTGTTAATAAAAAATGGCAGAGTGCTGGATCCTGCCACAGAAAAAGACGGAAACTATGACATCCTGGTAGAGGAGGGCAGAATCAGCCGTGTGGCTGAAAATATCGAGGCAGAACACGCGGAGGTTGTGGATGCGGCAGGATGTTTTGTAATGCCGGGTCTGGTGGATCTGCACGTACACTTGAGAGATCCGGGTCTGACTTATAAAGAAGATATTGCGACCGGCGGGGCGGCGGCTGCCAGAGGAGGGTACACGACGATCCTGGCCATGCCGAACACGAAGCCGGTGATTGATACACCGGACAAAGTGGACTATGTGACGAACAAAGCTGCACAGACAGCTCCGATCCATGTGCTGCAGGTAGGTGCTGTGACTATGGGGCAGAACGGGGAAGAGGTGGCCGATATCCGGGGAATGGTTTCTCATGGAAGCCCGGCGATCAGTGAAGACGGCAAATCCGTGATGAATACGCAGGTTTACAGAGAGGCTATGAACATTGCGGCAGAGCTGGATATTCCGGTGCTGGCCCACTGTGAAGACAAAAACCTGGTGAACGGCGGAGTGCTTAATGCAGATGAGAAAGCGGAGAGTATGGGGCTGAAAGGGATTACCAATGCGGTAGAGGATGTGATTGTGGCAAGGGACATTCTGCTGGCAAAGGAAACAGGAGCCAGGCTCCATCTGTGTCATTGTTCCACGAAAGACAGCGTTAAAATGATCAGACTTGCCAAGCAGGAAGGGATCAAACTGAGTGCAGAAGTCTGCCCGCATCATTTTACACTGACCAGCGAGGATATCAATAAAGATGATGCCAACTTCAAGATGAACCCGCCGCTGCGCACATGGGCTGACAGAGAAGCGCTGCTGGAGGGGCTGAGAGACGGAACGATTGATGCGATTGCCACAGACCATGCGCCTCATAGTGCGGAGGAAAAGAGCCGTTCCATCAGCAGTGCACCGTTTGGTATTGTGGGACTGGAGACCGCGGTGCCGCTGACAGTCACCAGACTGTTGGAGCAGGGGATCCTGACCCCGATGCAGATGGCCAGAGTTATGAGCTATCAGCCGGCAAAGATTGCAGGGCTTGACTGCGGAACGCTTCAGGAGGGAAGCGCTGCAGATATTGTAGTGATTGATCCGAAAGAAGAGTATGTGATTCACAGAGAAAAGTTTGCTTCCAAAGGGAAAAACACACCGTTTGACGGATGGAAAGTGCACGGAAAAGTGAAGATGACCATCTGCGGCGGAAAGATTGTTTATGATGACAGTCAGGAAGCATAGAAAAGTGACAGGAGGAAAATTATGATACAGAAACTGATCAGCAAAATTCAGAAAACACAGGCACCTATCGTGGTGGGACTGGATCCCATGTTAAACTATGTGCCGGAGCATATTCAGAAAAAAGCATTCGCTGAGTTTGGCGAGACGCTGGAAGGTGCTGCCGAGGCTATCTGGCAGTACAATAAAGAAATCATTGACCATGTATATGATCTGATCCCGGCAGTGAAACCGCAGATTGCCATGTATGAGCAGTTTGGCGTGGAAGGTTTGAAGGCATTTCAGAAAACGGTAGATTATTGCAAATCAAAAGATCTGGTGGTAATCGGAGATGTAAAGAGAGGCGATATCGGATCAACATCCGCAGCCTATGCGGTGGGGCATTTGGGAAAAGTGCAGGTGGGCAGTCACAGTTATGCGGCCTTTAATGAAGATTTTGCTACGGTAAATCCCTATCTTGGAACTGACGGCATCAAGCCGTTTCTGGACGTGTGCAAACAGGAGAAGAAAGGTCTGTTCATTCTTGTCAAGACATCTAACCCCTCCAGCGGTGAGTTCCAGGATCAGCTGATTAACGGTAAGCCGCTGTATGAACTGGTCGGTGAACACGTGGCAAAATGGGGCGAAGAATGCATGGGCGATACGTACAGCTATATCGGAGCTGTGGTAGGTGCAACCTATCCGGAGATGGGCAAGGCCCTCAGAAAGATCATGCCGAAGACTTATATCCTGGTTCCGGGATACGGCGCACAGGGCGGAAAAGGCGCGGATCTGGTGCATTTCTTTAATGAAGACGGCTTGGGAGCAATCGTAAATTCCTCCAGAGGCATCATTGCCGCATACAAACAGGAAAAATATGCAAAATTTGGCGCGGAGCATTTTGCGGAAGCGAGTCGCGCAGCAGTAGAGGATATGGCAGCTGACATTCGCGGCGCACTGGAAAACAGATAAGAGTACAGGATCAGAAGGAGGCAATTATGCCCGAAAAATACAGAGAAACAGCAAAAGTAATCAGTCAGGAGCAGATTGGAACCGGCATTTTCAGCATGTGGATCCAGACAGAAAGGATCGCGGAAGCGGCCAGACCGGGACAGTTCATTTCTGTGTACAGTGCAGACGGAAGCCGCCTGCTGCCCAGACCGATCAGCATCTGTGAGGCTGAGGCAGATACAGGAAAATTGCGAATCGTTTACCGCGTGGCCGGGAAGGGAACAGCAGAGTTCTCCGGCCGCGGCGCGGGTGATACCCTGGATATTATGGGTCCGCTCGGAAACGGTTTCCCGCTGGAGCGTATGTCAGAAGGCAAAAAAGCTTTTCTGATCGGCGGGGGGATAGGAATCCCCCCTATGGTGCAGCTGTCCAAAATGCTGCCGGGAGACAAAGAGAGCAGACAGATTGTGGTGGGATACCGGGACGAACTGTTTCTGACAGAGGATCTGGAGAAGAACGGAACGCTGTATCTGGCTTCTGAGGACGGAAAGCATGGTACGAAAGGAAATGTGCTGGATTGTATCCGGGAAAACGGGCTGCAGGCAGATGTGATCTATGCCTGCGGTCCTACGCCGATGCTCCGCGCACTGAAGGAGTATGCAGAAGAAAACCAGATTGAGTGCTGGCTTTCACTGGAGGAAAAGATGGCCTGTGGTATCGGTGCCTGTCTGGCCTGTGTATGTCGGTCAAAAGAGGTGGATGACCATTCAAAAGTACACAATAAGCGGGTCTGCAAAGAAGGACCGGTATTCTTATCGACAGATATCGAACTGTAGGAGGCGGTGCATATGGATATCAGTACAAAAATAAATCTGGCCGGAATTGAGCTGAAAAATCCGGTCATGACAGCATCCGGAACGTTTGGCTCCGGTATGGAATACAGTGAGTTTGTGGATCTGAACCGTTTGGGCGCGGTAGTGACCAAGGGCGTGGCCAATGTGCCGTGGCCTGGCAATCCCACTCCGAGGATTGCGGAAACCTGCGGCGGTATGATGAATGCAATCGGGCTGCAGAATCCGGGGATTGATACATTTGTGAAACGTGATCTTCCGTTTCTTCAGAAATATCAGACAAAAATCATTGTGAATGTATGTGGAAAAAGTGCCTCAGATTACTGCGAGGTTGTGGAAAGACTGGCCGATGAGCCGGTGGATCTGCTGGAGATCAATATTTCCTGCCCTAATGTGAAGGAGGGCGGCATCGCCTTCGGTCAGGATCCCAAAGCGGTGGAGGCAATTACCGCAGAGATTAAAAAAGTGGCGAAGCAGCCGGTTATCATGAAGCTGAGTCCCAATGTGACAGATATTGCGGAGATGGCAAGAGCGGCGGAGGCAGGCGGTGCAGATGTGCTGTCTCTGATCAATACACTGACCGGTATGAAGATCGATATTAATCGAAGAACGTTTGCACTGGCTAATAAGACTGGTGGAGTGTCCGGACCGGCGATCAAGCCGATTGCTGTAAGGATGGTCTATCAGGTGGCACAGGCAGTAAAGCTTCCGGTTATTGGAATGGGCGGCATCGCCTGTGCAGAAGATGCGATAGAGTTTATTCTGGCCGGAGCGACTGCAGTTTCTGTGGGAACCGCCAATTTTCATAATCCCTGTACGACGCTGGAAGTCGTTGAAGGGATAGAAGCATATATGAGAAAATATCAGGTGAAAGATATCAATGAGCTGATCGGAGCTGTGCGGTAGGTAGAAAACCTGGACTGAGTGCAGATGCAAAAATTTAGCTTGCAAATGACACATATCACAAAATATAATGAGACATATGTAATATATGATAAAAAATATCGAAAAAGATTGCATAATTCAGTAAAAAGTGATAATATTCAGGTAACAAGTCATTCTCAGTTGCGCAATTTTTCTTCTTATCTAACTGCTCATGTCTACGGCATTTTGCTCAACTCTTTCATGATCCGCACAGATATACAATGGTATGTCTGTGCGGGTTTTCTTGTTTCATAGGATAACATCCTATGAAACAAGAAACGCTCCGCGAGGGATGCGCAGCTCGCTGAAAGGAGTATTAGTATTGTATGGCAATAAATATAGAAGGTATCTGCAAAGCTTATGACGGAAGAATGGTACTGCAAAACCTGTCTATGACGCTGGAGAAAGGACAGTGTTACTGTCTGATGGCGCCTTCCGGTGCGGGAAAGACGACGCTGTTTCGGCTGCTGATGGGACTGGAGACGGCAGATCGGGGACGGATTACGGGAATTGCGCCGGGAGATGTTGCTGTGATGTTTCAGGAGGATAGGCTTCTGATGCATTTGTCTCCTGTGCAGAATGTGCTGCCTGTCTGTACTGAGAAACCGGATCTGCAGCAGATCCGGAAAAACCTGCTTCAGATTTTACCGGCAGAGTGTCTGGAACAGCCGGTGCGGGAACTTTCCGGCGGAATGAAGCGGAGGGTGGCGCTGGCAAGAGCGCTGTATTATCCGGGAAGGCTGATCTTGCTGGATGAACCGTTTACCGGACTGGATCGGGAGACGAAGGAAGCAGTGATACATTATCTGCAGATACATCGGAACGGGCGTACACTTCTGATGGCCACACATGACCGGGAGGATGCTGAACTGCTGGATGCAGAGATCTTGCACCTGGAGCGTGCCTGAACGCAGAATAAGCATTTCCCCGCTCCAGGTGTGCGGAGCACTAATCCGATTTACAATGAAAAGACGGATAAATGAACAAAATATATGACAGAAAGCAAAAATTTAACAAAATTAAGCAAGAACCATAGAAAGAGTTACGGTTTGTTTCGTTCTGCACGCTATGATATATGTATCAAAAGGGAAAAGGATACAGGAGGAAGTGGAAGTATGAACGGAAAATGGAAAGAATATCAGTACAAAGAACAAGTAAAAGCGATGGAGCGTTTTCATAATCTGATTGTATATCAATATTTTGACAGTTATTATCAGGAAAGCAGATATGCGGTGGTGCTGGAAGGAACTATGATACTGAGCAGCATGGAATATCCGGGAGGGGAGATCCAGAGTCTGGCCCGGGTGTATGGCAGGTTTCTTCAGAGAAAAAAGATTTGCTGAGATGAAAAAATTATATGTTGAAAAGACGAAAACGGTCATACTCCCAACGTAATCAGGATACAGATTTTCTGTGGTAGCGTTTGGGAGTATTTTTTGGTATCATGGAATAAAAAGGATTAAAATTTGCAGCATATTCTGCAGGCAGGACAGTTGTCGGCATCAAGCCGCTACATCCGCACCCGGGAATTTGTGGCAGCAAGAATGCCGTGGCATTCTTGAAAGGTATGGGTTCAGATAATTACATAATAGACAGAGAGAAAAGAGGAACAGGAGAATGACAAAAGAAGAACTGGCACAGGAAGTGATCCGTCGCCTGAAAGAAGAATATCCGGACGCCGGATGTACCCTGGATTACGATCAGGCGTGGAAGCTTCTGGTAAGCGTGAGACTGGCTGCACAGTGTACAGATGCGAGGGTAAATGTGATTGTGGAGAAACTGTTTGCCGTGTATCCAAGTGTGGAAACTCTGGCGGCGGCGGAGCCGGAAGAGATTGAAGAGATTGTGCGTCCCTGCGGACTGGGCAAAAGCAAGGCCAGAGATATCAGTGCCTGTATGAGAATGCTGCGGGACGAATATAATTCCAGAGTTCCGGACGATTTTAATGAACTGCTGAAACTGCCGGGGGTAGGAAGAAAGAGTGCCAATCTGATCATGGGCGATGTGTTTGGAAAACCGGCGATTGTGACGGATACGCATTGTATCCGGCTGTCCAACCGGATCGGGCTGGTAGACGGGATCAAAGATCCCAAGAGAGTGGAGATGGCGCTCTGGAAAATTATTCCGCCTGAAGAAGGAAGCGATTTGTGCCATCGTCTGGTGTATCATGGCCGGGAAGTCTGTACAGCGCGTACAAAGCCTTACTGTGACAGATGCTGCCTGAGCGATATCTGCAAATCAGCATTCCGGGCAGAATAAGCATTCCCCCGCTTCAGGTGCGTGGAGCACTAAGCAGTGGGTCGGGGTAAAAGCTCCCGATGACAGTCGCGAAGTGACTGCGTTCATGAGCATGCGAATGTCCGCTTTACGAATTATTTCTGCAAACGGGATGAGCAGCTTATGAAAAGCTTTTTAAACAGAATTTTAAAATAAAATGGAGAGGAGAGGCATGGAGCAGTACATATCAGAAAAAAGGAATGAGAGTTACCGGATTTTGATTGTGGAGGATGAAAAAGGGATTGCCCGGGCAATTGGGGAACAGGTTAAGATGTGGGGAATGAAAGCGAAGTGTGTGGAAAATTTCCGGGATGTGATGGGGGAATTTCATATATATCAGCCGCATCTGGTGCTGATGGATATCATGCTTCCTTTTTTTGATGGATATCACTGGTGCAGTGAGATCCGACGGGAATCGAGTGTTCCGATTATGTTTCTTTCTTCCGCTTCCGACAACATGAACATGATTATGGCCATGAATATGGGGGCAGATGACTTTATTTCGAAACCTTTCGACATGTCTGTGCTGACAGTAAAGCTCCAGGCTCTGTTAAGGAGAAGTTATGATTTCGCAAAAGCGGCACCTGTGCTGGAGCATCGGGGCGCCATGCTGAATATGGGCGATCAGACTTTATATTACCAGAATGAAGAGATTGCACTGACAAGAAATGAATACCGTATACTGCAGACCCTGATGGAGCACAGGGGAAAAGTAGTCAGCCGTGAGAAACTGATGGAGCGCCTGTGGGAGACGGACAGCTTTGTGGATGAAAATACGCTGACAGTGAATGTCAACCGTCTGCGTAAAAAGCTGGACAGTGCAGGTTTGAATGATTTTATTGCCACAAAATTCGGCGTCGGATATCTGATACAGGTTCAGCATGTTTGAAAAATCATTTGCGCAGCCGGAAATCCTTACTTTGCGGCGAGAATACCAGGGCATTCTTAAATTTGTTCGGATACAGTTGAGGCAGACGGGGCGGAGGAACAGATGATGCGGAAGAAACGCGGAAAATATAATGGGATCGGTCATTTTACTGTAAAATATGTTTATTCTCATCTGCGGACGGTGATGACTGCAGTGCTTTGCGGTCTGCTGACTGCGGTTGTTCTGGTACTTTACGGTATCCCTCTGGAGGCGCTGCGGTATCCGGGGGTGCTCTGCGCGGTAACGATAGCGGCAGGCGCAGGGAACGGATGGCTCCATGAGTGGAAAAAACACCGCTGTCTGAGCGAACAGGCAGGGTGTGACTGTCAGATTACAGAAAACCTGCCACAGGCAGAGACGGCATTGGAGACAGACTATCAGGAAATCATTGGCAGACTCTGGGAGCAGCTGGAGCAGACGAGGGCAGAGGATGAAAAGAGATACCGCGACATGATCGATTATTACACTGTATGGGTGCATCAGATCAAGCTGCCAATTGCCTCAATGGGACTGGCATTGCAGAAAGAGGATACTCCGATGGCAGGGGAACTGTCTATGGAGCTTTCCAGGATTGAACAGTATGTGGAGATGGTGCTGTGCTACCTCAGGCTGGATTCAGATACGACGGACTATGTATTTGAAATGTGTGAGATGGATGTGCTGATCCGTCAGGCGGTGAAAAAATATGCAGGATCCTTTATCCGCAAAAGGATCCGTCTGAAATATGAGCCGACGGAAGCATGCGTGGTCACAGATAAGAAATGGCTGCTGTTTGTGTTAGAGCAGGTGCTGTCCAATGCGATAAAGTATACTCCGGCGGGAGAGATCTCGATCTGTATGGATGAGAATGTGCTGAAAATAAAAGATACGGGAATCGGGATCGCTCCACAGGATCTTCCGCGTATTTTTGAAAAAGGCTATACGGGGTACAATGGAAGAAGTCAGTGTAAATCCAGCGGTCTTGGTCTGTACCTGTGCAGAAGGATCTGTGAAAATATGGGACATGTGATCAGTGCCGAGTCGATACCGGACTGCGGAACGACGGTCAGCATCCGGTTCCAGGATGCGGTGAGGATGGCTGAATAGCGGATCCACAGATATCTTTGCAGGCTGCATTCCTGAGCAAAAACAGTATACCGGCTGTGAGGTGACGCCCACCTCGCAGCAAGAATGCAGGGGGATTCTTGAACTCTTACAAAACTGTAAGAAATGAGAGGGAAAATGTAAGCCGAAACGATAGAGCTTCATTTTCCCTTTTGCTATGATAGAGACTGTAAATGAAAGATATGCTGCAGTCGCCGGATATCCATACAGGCCTGGGGACAAGACCCGTTGCCCGCAGGAATAAAAGGTTCGAGAATGCCCTGGCAATCCTGACGGAGGCTATATCAGAGGTGGGAGTCACTCCACATTGATATAGAGGTCTGCCTGCAATATGGGATATGGAAAGAGAGAAAAAAGATGGAGGATGCAGCCGGGAATAGCAGGAGGAAAAAGATGAGTATTCTGGAAGTAGAAGGGCTGAAGAAAACTTATGTTACAAAGCTTGGAGGAAATAAGGTAGAAGCCCTGAAAAACGTTACTTTTGCAGTCGAAGAAGGAGAATATGCAGCGATTATGGGAGAATCCGGATCCGGAAAAACGACGCTGCTGAATATACTGGCGGCACTGGATCAATCCAGCGGCGGCACGGTGCGTCTTGCGGGTAAAAATCTGGATCAGATCCGGGAGAGGGATCGGGCGGCATTTCGGAGAGAACAGCTGGGATTTGTATTTCAGGATTTTAATCTGCTGGACACCTTTACGCTGGAGGATAATATTTATCTTCCCATGGTACTGGCCGGGCGCAGCTATGAGGAGATGAGTCGGAGAATTGGACCACTGGCAGAAAAACTGGGGATTAGCACACTTCTGAAAAAATATCCATATGAAGTGTCCGGTGGTCAGAAGCAGCGGGCAGCTGTGGCCCGGGCGTTGATTACCGGACCGAAACTGCTTCTGGCAGATGAGCCGACAGGTGCGCTTGATTCAAGATCCACAGATGAGATGCTTCAGTTATTTACCGAGATTAACAAAAGCGGCCAGACGATTGTCATGGTGACACATTCGGTGAAAGCCGCCAGTCAGGCGGGGCGTGTGCTGTTTATCAAGGACGGGACGGTATATCACCAGCTTTACCGTGGCGAGTGCAGCAGGGAAGAACAGTATCAGAAGATCTCCAATACGCTGACCATGATTATGATGGGTGGTGATAAAGCATGAAAAGTCTGTTTTATCTCAGAATGGCGTGTCATGGAATTAAGAAAAACAGGAAACTGTATCTGCCGTATCTGTGTACCTGCATTGTCATGGTCATGATGCACTATATCATTGAATTTCTGCATGTAAGCAAAACGCTCTCCGGCATGGCAGGCGGCAGCAGCATGCAGATGATTTTGGGAATAGGCAGAGTTATGATCGCGGTATTTGCGCTGATTTTTCTGTTTTATACCAATTCCGTTCTGATGAAAGGAAGAAAACGGGAACTGGGGCTTTACAATGTACTGGGAATGGATAAACGAAATCTGAGCAGAATCATGGTCTGGGAAAATCTGATCGAAGCGTTTACTGCCCTGGCCGGAGGGATTTTCCTGGGAATTCTGTTTTCAAAAATAGCAGAGCTGTGCATGATCCGTCTGCTTCAGGGAAGCGCAGGTTTTGCCATAGCAGTGGAACCGCAGGCGATTCTCCGGACACTGCAGGTATTTGCAGTTATTTTCTTTTTGCTGTTGCTGCGCACGCTGTGGCAGGTGTTTCGTTCCAAGCCCATTGAACTGCTGCACAGTCAAAATGAGGGAGAACGCCCGCCCAAAGCAAACTGGCTGCTGGCTCTGGCAGGTCTGATCATTCTTGGAATGGGATATGGCATTGCCGCAGTTGTGAAAAATCCACTGTCAGCTGTCCTGTGGTTTCTGGTTGCAGTGCTGTTTGTTATTGTTGGTACATATCTTCTGTTTACAGCAGGTTCTGTGACGCTGTGCAGATTGCTGCAGAAAAATAAGAAGTATTATTATCAGACAAATCATTTTATCTCCGTATCTTCCATGACATACCGCATGAGACGGAACGGGGAGGGGCTGGCTTCTATCTGTATTCTGTGTACCATGGTGATTGTTATGTTTTCTGCCACTACCTGTCTGTATGTGGGAACAGAAGACAGCCTGCATAACCGCTATCCGAAAGAGTTCAATATCACAGTATTTGGCAGCCGGGAGGAATTTCTGGGCGATGTTCAGAGCAGGAATGTGACAAAGGCGGTAGAAAAAACTTTGCACACGCACGGGCTGTCAGAGAAAGATACACAGGACTTCTGGATGATGGATGTGGGAACTATGTCCATGGAGGGAACGCACGTACTGGGACCGAGCAAAGGTGATACCGGGCTTGATTTTTCCAATATACGTCAGATAAGGATCATTGCACTGGAGGATTACAACAGAATAATGGGAACGCAGGAGACTCTGGAGCAGGGAGAGACGATCCTGTGTGCCGGGAAGGCAACATACAGTGAGAACACGATCCAGCTGTTAAATCTGGAACCGCTGACCGTAAAGAAGCAGGTGAAGGATGTGGTTCAAGATGAAACAGATACATCGCTGGGCTGGCTGAAAATCTATCTTGTTGTGCCGGATTTTGTGCAGTATACGCAGCTGGTGGAAGAAAACATGCAGGAACAGGAAGGATCATACCAGCGGATGTTTGGTTTTGATCTGGGGTGTGAGAGCGGGGAACAGATCATCATCGGAGAAGAAATCAGGGAACAGCTTGCAGTATTGCAGAAGGAAGATGAAAATCTTGAAGTATCCATTGGGATTCGGGCGGAGAACCGGGAGTCATTCTACGGGACATTTGGCGGACTGTTTTTTATCGGCATTCTGCTGGGAAGTGTATTTTTGTTTGCCACTGTGCTGATTATGTATTACCGGCAGATCTCAGAAGGAATCGAGGACAAGGCGGGATTTGAGATTATGCAGAAAGTAGGAATGACAAAGAGAGAAATCAGAAAGAGTATCAATTCGCAGATCCTGACTGTTTTCTTCCTGCCGCCTATGGTAGCGGGGATGCACCAGATCTTTGCATATCCGATCATTTCACAGCTGCTGTCAATGTTTGGCCTGACGAATACAAGACTGATGCTTACGGTGACTTCTGTCAGCTTTGCGGGATTTTTTCTGCTGTACATGCTGCTCTACCGTGTGACGTCCGGGGCATATTATGGCATTGTCAGCGCTGACTTCGGAGGTGAGGGAAGGAACCGGAAATAAAATAGAAGTAATGTTGCACTGCAGAAAATGTGCTATAATAGCTCCTGGAGATATTCTATAGCAGTTGCTATAAAGTTACGAGAGGATGAGAAGGAGCTATGGAGAAACAGGAAAGTAAATTGGAGTATTACTGGGGCAAGATACGGCGGGACATGACAAGCCTTGGAAAATGGCTGCTGTTGGCGGTGCTGACAGGCTGTGTGGTAGGCGGAGCCAGTACGCTGTTCGCCTATGTGCTGACGGTGGTCACAACATACCGGCAGTCTCATGGATGGATTTTTTTCTTTCTGCCGGCGGCAGGTCTGCTCATTGTATTTCTGTATCAGAAATTCGGAAAAGATGACCGTGGTGCCAACCAGGTATTTTCAACAATCAGTTCAAAGGACGATGTGCCGCTGCGTTCAGCGCCGCTGATTTTTGTATCCACCGCACTGACACACCTGACCGGAGGATCCGCCGGACGTGAAGGAGCAGTCATTCAGCTGGGAGGCAGTATCGGAAATCAGCTGGGACGGTGGCTGCCTCTGGATGAGGAAGACCGTCATGTGATGGTGATGTGCGGTATGAGCGCTGCGTTTTCCGCATTATTCGGAACGCCGATGGCGGCGGCGGTTTTTGCGATGGAGGTAGTGAGCGTCGGCGTTATGTACTATACGGCATTGGTGCCGTGTGTGATCTCTTCACTGATTGCCACTAATTTTGCAGCCAGTATGGGTATCCATCCGGAGGCGTTCCATGTGAGCCAGATCCCGCCGCTGACGGTGGAGACCGGCATCAAAATGGGAATTATCGCGCTGGGATGCGCGGTGATCAGTATTCTGTTCTGCCTGATACTGAAGTGGGTGGATATCGGATACAAAAAATGGCTGAAAAATCCGTATCTGCGGGTAGTGGTGGCCAGCGGCCTGATTATCGGAATTATGATGCTGCTGCACACCACAGATTATATGGGTGCCAGCACGGGGCTGATCGCTTCGGCAGTAGAAGAAGGAAAGGCAGATCCGCTGGCATTTTTCTGGAAGCTGGTGCTGACAGCGCTGACTATGCGGGCAGGCTTCCGGGGAGGCGAGATCGTACCTTCTTTCTGTATCGGAGCCACATTCGGCTGTGTGGCGGGCAGCCTTCTGGGAATGCCGTCCTCCATCTGTGCGGCAGCCGGAATGGCAGCGGTATTTTGCGGTGTTACAAACTGTCCCCTCACGTCAATTCTGATTGCGTTTGAACTGTTTGGATTCGAGGGCGTATCATTCTATCTGATTGCAGTGTCGATCAGTTACGCGGCGTCCGGCTATTATGGACTGTATAAGGATCAGACGATTGTATATTCCAAATATAAAGCAAAATATATCAATCATCCAACCAAGAGCTGATTTGCAGCAGGGTAGTTGTCCTTTGCGGCAGCCGCCAAATTATCCATGCAGCAGGTATGGCTGCCTGGTTTGCTGCTCACGGAAATTACATGAGAATATGAGTTTTATGTGTCTGCCGGTGGAGAGGAACTTCTGCCGGCAGACATTTTATTTCACAGGAAATTGCGTCCTGTGAAATAAAAGCTTCTGGCAAGATGCGCAGCTCGCAGAGAAGAAGCCTGCTCGCGCGCGGAACAAAAGCTGTGCTGCCAAAGCAGTAGCCCGC
>CAKRNX010000039.1 GCA_934371475.1 uncultured Lachnospiraceae bacterium | reverse complement strand
CAATCATGATCCGGCAGTCAAAGGTATCTGGTGTGTACCCAAGTATTCCAATCCTGCCGGAACTACCTATTCGGATGAGACAATCCGGAGAATGGCAGCACTGAAACCGGCGGCGCCGGATTTCCGTATTTACTGGGACAATGCTTATGCGCTGCACCATCTGTATGAAGATCAGCAGGATGAGATCCTGGAGATCCTTTCAGAGTGCAGAAAAGCAGGCAATCCGGATATGGTATATGAGTTCTGTTCCACTTCCAAGATCACATTTCCAGGCGCAGGCGTGGCAGCTCTGATTTCTTCCGAGGCCAACCTGGCAGATGTGAGAAAGCAGATGACTGTGCAGACGATCGGCCATGACAAGCTGAATCAGCTGCGCCATGTCCGTTACTTTAAGGATGTGGATGGAGTAAAAGCGCATATGAAAAAGCATGCAGAGTTCCTCAGACCAAAGTTCGAGGCAGTGCTCAGGGTACTGAATGAAGAGCTGGGCGGACTGGAGATCGGCAGCTGGATTGAACCCCGCGGCGGATATTTTATCTCTTTTAATGCACTTCCCGGCTGTGCGAAAGCCATCGTGGAGAAAGCAAAAGAGGCGGGACTTGTACTGACCGGAGCAGGAGCTACGTATCCGTATGGAAAGGATCCGCAGGACAGCAATATCCGTATTGCTCCCTCCTTCCCCACACCGGAAGAGTTATCCATTGCAGGAGATATTTTTGTGCTCAGTGTGAAGCTGGTCAGTGTCAGCAAAATCCTGGAGGACAGAGTGTAAAATAGTTGCCGGGGGGCTTGCCCTGCGGTTTTTAATGAGATATAATGGAGTCCAAAGAATGCCGAAGGAGAAACTAGGATGAAAAGATGTATGTATTGCGGGAATGAAAATGATGATTCCAGCGAAAATTGCGCCAAATGCGGGAATCGTCTGCTGGATCTTCCACCGCAGCAGCGTATGCCGGCCGAGGAGGTTCCGGAGGAAGACAAGGGTGTTGCAGAGGATTCCACAAAGATAATTCCGAATTTTCAGATTCCGCCAGAGGAACCAGTGCCAGGACCGTCTGATTTCCGGCCGGATTTGCAGCCACAGTATCAGGAACAGACGGGCGGACAGGGGGAAACGTTCCGGACTGAGAACGCATATGCGCCGCTTCCGAATCACAGCATGGATGTGCAGAGGGGACGGACGTATGCAGCGCAGCAGCAGTATGGCGGTCGCCCGATGTACGGGCAGCAGGATGCGTTTGGACAGGGAACAGGTTTTACATATGGTGTCGGGAGCAATGGTTATCCCGGACAGACGGAAGTGCAGCAGCAGTATGGCGGACAGGCTTACGGTTATCAGAAGGAGCCGCAGCAGTACGGATATGCGCCGCAGGGAGCTGGAGAGCGTGATTACGGCAGAGACAGTGGACAGGGGTACAGCTACGGAGGTACACAGTTTCTGCAGAAGGCTCGCAAGAGGATCAAATCTCCTCTGTTTTTCTTTATAGTATTGCTGAACACGGTGATGGTTGTCGCTTCTATATTAAATATAGTGACCAGCAACGGTGTGAACAGTATCAATGCGATACAGGCTGCAGTGCAGAATGCGCTGGGAGCCAACGTGGCTGTAAATTTTATGAACAGCATGATTGATATGGTAGAAGGTGCCGGGACGGTAATGCTCATCGTCAATCTGGTACTCTGGGTGCCGAGTCTCCTTCTCTGCCTCGGTCTGTGGCTGATGTTTCTGCAAACGAGAAGATCCGGCGGGGCAATTTCCACTGCGGGATATACGCTGACCAAGGTGATGGTGATCCTGAAATTTGTCTGGATGTGTCTGATTATGGCAGTTGGATTGATTATTTCTGTAGCGTTTGTGGTGGCAGCTGTAGGTTCATCATCTGTAACATCCATCATTGTGGGTGTTGTGATGCTGATTGTTATGATTTTACTTTCATCGCTGATGGTGCTGTTTTACGTACAGCTTCTGCATTGCCTGAAAGTTATGAAGATGAATGCAGTGTCGGGTACAGATGTGGGAAGAATGTCCGCGTTTGTTCCGTTTGTAGGCGTTGTGCTGTGTCTGGCTACGGTCTGCACGATGCTTCCGATGGCGCCCAATGATTATCTTGGACTTGCTGTGAAAGCAGCGACTGCGGCATGGTATCTGTTTGCATCGCTCTGGTCGATTGTATACCGCGCGACAGTGAAATAGCTGTGAGGCGGGATATTTGTCGGGAGAGTACGTAAACTGCGGTATGCCAGGGGAGCTCCGCAGAAGACCGATGCAGATGGCATCGCTGCAGAGGTGCGCAGGAAAAATAGGTCATGCAGATGCATGACGTGCACTTTACAGCAGGAATGAGGGGTCATTTTTGCAGGAGAACTGATAGTAAATACAGGAGAGTATCTTAGAAAGAGTAGCTCACGTCTCTGCGGCAGTGTGTAGATGCGGTGAGCTATTCTGTTATCATGGGGAGAAGATAAGTGAAAAAAGTAAGGGTATTAAAAGGGATTATCATCATCTGTCTGATTTTGCTGACGGGAGTCGGGATTGCATCCGGCGTTTACTTAAAGCAGCAGTGGGACAGAACAAATTATTTTGAGAGTACAACAATTAACGGATTTGACGCGAGTGAGAGGGAACCGGAGGAGATGGTGCAGATCCTGATGGATGCCTACAGCGCGCCGGTGATCCATATACAGGAAGATGGAGAGGATGCTATGAGCGCCACGCTGGCTGAGCTGGGATACCGGATTGACGAGGCGGCGCTTCGAAAGAGCCTGGAGGATGTGCTGGGAGAGCAGAAGAGCAGTATTCCTGTACTGCTGGAGAGCCTTATGAACGGAAATGCTTTCCGCGTTACGGTGTCTTTTATTTATGATGAAACGGTGTTTAAGGCTGCGGTGAACAGCGCAGCACTGAAAAATGCCCGAATTGTCAGCGCAGACGCCGAGCTGAAGTTTGACGAAGCGGCCAGCAATTACTATATTCAGCCGGAGATAAACGGTACGGAGCTTGAGGATGCGGATCTTCAGAAGATCGTCAAAGATGCCGTAGATGTACTGGTGACGAACAGAGATCCACAGCCGGATCTGACGATTGCGGTGCCTGACAGTATTTACAAAAAACCGCAGGTAACGCAGGATGATGCCGAGCTGAACAACCTGTGTAATATTTACAATCAGTATGACAAGGCAAAAATAACCTATACATTCGGAAGCCAGACAGAGACAGTAGACTGGAATACGATTCAGGGATGGCTCAGTATCGAGGATGGCACCGGCGTGCTGGACGAGGCGGCAATTCGTACATATATCAATCAGATGGCTGCCAAATATAATACCATTTATTATGACAGGACATTCCACACATCAACGAATACGGATGTGACGATCCCTGGTACGGAGAATGAATACGGATATCTGGTAGACGAGGAGGGTGAGTATCAGCAGCTGATGTCAGATATCGCAGCCAATACTGAAGTGGAGCGTGAGCCGGTCTATTCCTACAGCGGATATGCCAGAGAGGGAGTGGACGATCTGGCCGGTACATATGTAGAAATTAATCTGACAGCGCAGCATCTGTGGTTTTATGTCAAAGGCAGTCTCGTTGTGGAGAGTGATATTGTAACCGGGGATGTGGCTAAGAAGACAGAGACACAGACAGGAGCTTTCCCGCTGGCCTATAAACAAAGTCCTGGCGTACTGACGGGGCAGAATGCGGAGAATGGATGGAATGTGAACGTGTCGTACTGGATGCCGTTCTTTGACGGACAGGGATTGCATGATGCTACCTGGAGAAGTTCATTTGGAGGAAATATTTATCTGACAAACGGATCTCACGGCTGTGTAAATCTTCCGCTGGAGACAGCACAGAAGATTTATGATAATATTGATGCCGGAGTGGCAATTATTCTGTATAAGTAGCAGGCAAAGATGCCTGTATATCAGGCACAGGTATGAAGCAGAGAGGGAGACCGCTTGCGCTCCATACCTGTGTTTTGTATCTTTCACAGGAAATTGCGTCCTGTGAAATAAAAGTCTCCGGCAGGGCGCACATTGCCTGGTGGAGCATGGTTTTGTGTCAGCTGAAACGGAGTACAGACTGCGCAGCATGCAGGAATAAAGAGGGATAAAATCGGATAGAATCAGACAGGGGAATATAACCTTCGGCATAGTTGCAGGGGAGTGAAGGCGTAAGATTACGCTTCATTGCAGGAAGGCCGGGGCATTCTTGAATCTTGAATCAAGAAGGAGCTTGGAATGGGAAACGAAAAGGGGAATGAAGAAAAAAATCTCTGGGAGCAGCGGGGATGGAACAGAAGCCTGGCGGAGAGCGAGCGTTCTGTCCACAGCGGGAGCCGGTACGCAAACAAGCGGGCAGCGGATGAAGCCCGGAGCGGGAATACCGGAAGAGGACAGAAGAGAGCACAGGAAAGCAGGCGCGAAAGCCGTTATCAGAAGAGAACGTATGGTTACAGATACCGTGGGGCGGTAGAAAGCCGATATGCGGAACGGGCAGGAAATCCTGGGCAGTATGAGGAAAGCAGAGGGAGTCATGATCAAGAGAGAACAGAGCGTGACAGAAATTTTGCAGAGACGGCCGCAGGCTTGGAGAAAGACAGCGCAGGAGGCAGAAGACGCTATAAAACAGCGGCAGGACAGGGAAAAAATCCTGCCGGAAAACATTCATATAAGAGTGGGCGTGGACTGGATCCGGTGAGACTGTCGTTGATGGCTCTGGCGGCTGTCATCGTGGGAGCCTATGTGGTAGTTGCCGTGTATTTTGGCGGACACTTTTATTCCGGATCGCAGATCTACGGGATTGACTGCAGTCGGCTGACTGTTGGACAGG
Organism: uncultured Lachnospiraceae bacterium; assembly: GCA_934371475.1. Lineage (GTDB taxonomy): Bacteria > Bacillota > Clostridia > Lachnospirales > Lachnospiraceae > Merdiplasma. The sequence continues at coordinate 12,143 of CAKRNX010000039.1, read as the reverse complement.
TAAAACAGGAGGTGGAAGAGAAAATCGGAGAATATACGCTGACCGTGGAGGAACGCGGAGGACAGAAAGATGTGATTACGGCATCGCAGATCGGGCTTGTCTATCAGGATGAGAACGGGATTGAGAAGCAGCTGAAGAAGCAGAGATGCTATATCTGGCCGGCTATGCTGCTGCTTCGCGGATCCGGGACACTGGCGATTCACACGGCATATGACCGGGACAATATAGATACCGTACTGAAAAACATGAACTGCTTCCTGCCGGGAAATATCGTGGCGCCCCAGGATGCCCATCGGGGAGATACAGAAACCGGGTATGAGGTGGTTCCGGAAGTGATGGGTACAACGCTTGACTATACAAAGACAAAAGAAGCCATCATGGAGGCGCTGGACAGAGGGGAAGTGAGCATTTCCCTGGAAGATGCGGGCTGCTACATTGATCCTTTGGTTTATCAGGATGATAAGGAACTTAACGATGAGGTAAATGAGCTGAATGGTCTTGTGACAGCGCGTATCACGTATGATTTTTCTGACAGACAGGAAGTGGTGGATGCTTCGGTGATCAAAGGCTGGATCGTCAAGGATGATGACGGCAGTTATTACATCGATGACAATCAGATCTGGGCGTATGTGGCGCAGCTGGCATCCAAGTATGATACCTTTGGCGGCAGCCGCACATTTTACACGAGTATGGGTACGACGGTTTCCCTGTCCGGAGGAGATTACGGATGGGCTATCGACCAGGATGCCACGGCGCAGATCCTGTCGGATGATGTGAAGGCAGGCAAGACAGAGACGATTACTCCGGAATATGTCTACACAGCCATGTGCCGGGATGAGAACGATATTGGTGACACATATGTGGAGGTCTGCATTTCTATGCAGGAAATGTGGTGTTATAAGGACGGCGAACTGATTGTGGATACACCGGTAGTAACCGGCAATCCAAACAAAGGAAATGAGACGCCTGCCGGCGGCGTCTGGGCGATTGACGCCAAGATGCAGGATTATGTACTCCGGGGAGAAGGATATGCGTCTCCGGTGGATTACTGGATGCCGTTTAACGGTGATGTGGGGATCCATGATATGCAGAACAGGGCTTACTTCGGTGGCAGTATTTATCTGACAAACGGATCCCACGGCTGCGTGAATACGCCCTATGACGCAGCGCAGACCATTTATAATACAGTGTCGATCGGAACACCGGTAATCGTTTACGAATAAGAGGATCACCCTGCGGGTATACCATGATGCCATTCGGCAGATATAAGAGGATCACCCTGCGGGTATACCATAATGCCATTCGGCAGATATAAGAGGAAAAAAAATAATATGTACAGATATCTTTTTTTTGATCTGGATGGGACATTGACCAATCCAAAGGAAGGCATTACAAAATGTGTGCAGTACGCGCTGCACTGTATGGGGATTGAGGAGCCGGATACCGATCGGCTGATCCCCTTCATCGGTCCGCCTCTGGTGGATTCGTTTATGGAATATTATAAAATGACGGTAGATGAAGCGAAGCAGGCTGTGGTAAAATACAGGGAGCGCTTCCGCGATAAAGGCATTTTCGAAAATGAGCTTCTGGAGGGCGTACCGGAGATGCTGGAGAGGCTGAAAAGCCAGGGAAAGATCCTGGCGATCGCATCTTCCAAGCCGGAAGAGTTTGTGGTAAGGATTCTGGAAAAATTTGGGATCCGTCAGTATTTTGACGAAGTGACGGGCGCGAGAATGGATGAGAAACGCAGCGCCAAGTCAGAAGTGATTGAGGAGACAATGCACCGGCTCGGACTCGGAGCGGATGACCGACCGCAGATTTTGATGATCGGCGATCGCCGTCATGATGTGGAGGGCGCAAAAAAATGCGGAATTGACTGCCTTGGCATTTATGTTGGCTTTGCGGCTCCCGGAGAGCTGGAAACGGCAGGTGCGGCTTACATTGTACATACAGTGCCGCAGATGGAAACATTTCTTTTGACCCATTGACAGAAGCCGGAAAGATACGGCTGGAGGAAAGGAGTATACAGTAGTATGGCAGGAAAAACAAAACAGACAGACAGACAGACAGGATATGCCCAGGTATTCCGGGCACTGGGAGATTCCCATCGGCTGCATATTCTGGAAATGTTAAGAGAACGTGAGATGAATGCGGGAGAGCTGCTGAGTGCAGTGGATGTGGTGCAGTCCACCCTCTCCCATCATATGAAGAGTTTGTGCGAGGCGGAGCTTGTAGTTGCCAGAAAGGCAGGCAAATGTACTTATTATTCTGTGTCGGAACAGAAGGTAGAGGAGGCATATCGCTTCCTGGGTGCATATCTTGGGCAGGGAGATATTCCGGAGACTGGCGGAGAAGTCAGAACAGCGGCGAAGGCTCCTGAAAAGAGCCAGGTTAAGACGGCAGACCGCAAGAACAGCGCCAAGGCAGCGGAGCCCGTTGCGAATAAAGCGGTGACGGCAACGGACGTGTGGGGAACGGCAGAGTCTGTTTCAGCTGAAAAGCCTGAGCCGGAAAAAAATACAGAGGTGCAGGAAGTTCACGCAGAGGAGACAGAAAGCCTGTATGCAGTGATGAAAAAGAACGGAAAGAAGAAAAAAGACAAGAAAGATAAAAAGTCCGGAAAGAAAGACAAAAAGAAAAATAAAAAATAGGCAGATGAAATGTTGCAGTTCATTCGACAGAGAAATATCCGGGGACTGTAATGAAAAACAGCGAGAATAGAAGGAAATAGAAATGGCAAAGAACAAAGAAGTAAAGACGAATGCCATGCGCATTCTGGAAAAGCATAAGATTGAATTTAAAACCATGACATATGAGTGCGAGGAATTTGAGGATGCCATGCAGACAGCAGATCAGCTTGGGATTGCCTACGATAAAATGTACAAGACTCTGGTGACTGTGGGAAACAGCAAAAATTATTTTGTGTTTGTGATCCCAATCAACCGGGAGCTGGATCTGAAGAAAGCTGCCAAATCAGTTGGTGAGAAGTCGGTTGCCATGATCCATGTCAAGGATATCAATGCCGTGACAGGTTACATCCGCGGGGGCTGTACCGCAGTCGGCATGAAAAAACAGTATGTGACGCGGATTGATGAGAGCGCGCAGAGACTGGAGACTATAGTGGTCAGCGGAGGAAAAATCGGTGTACAGATTGAGCTTAAGCCCGGGGATCTGAAAAAAGCATCGGGTGCTGAGTTTGCGGATCTGCTGATGTATGTGGAATAAGAGTTCTCAAATTGACAAAAAGAAAAAGATGCGATATAGTAACGACAAATTAAGCTGGGAGGAACGGCAGTATGCTGAATGAAATGGATAAAAGAGACAGAGACGGACGGCTGGAGGATCTGGTTCGCTATTGTATGATTTCAGGTGCGATGGATCTGAACCTGTATCAGGAATACGATGTAAAGCGCGGATTGCGAGAGTCTGATGGTAAAGGCGTGCTGACAGGTCTGACAGAGATTTCTGATGTCGTTGCGTTTAAGACGGTGGAAGGCAGAAAGATCCCCATGGACGGTGAACTTTACTTCCAGGGATACAATGTCAAAGAGCTGATCAAAGGATTCAAGAACCGCCGATTTAATTTTGAGGAGGCCACATATCTGTTGCTGTTCGGCGAGCTTCCCGATAAGAAACAGCTGAGAGCATTTATTGATCTTCTGGCCCAGTACCGGGAACTTCCCAGCAAGTTTGTGCGGGACGTTATCATGAAAGCGCCCAGTGCCAATATCATGAACGGTCTTCAGAAGAGTGTGCTGACGCTGTATTCCTACGATGAAAACCCGGATGATATTTCCATTCCGAATGTGCTGAGACAATCGCTGACACTGATTGCAACCATGCCGCTGATTTCCGTGTACGGGTATCATGCATATCAGCATTACAACAATGACAAGAGCCTTGTGATCCGTTATCCGAGTCCGGAGCTGTCCACAGCTGAGAATATTCTGCGGATGCTGCGTGACGATGGAACATATACAGAGCTGGAGGCAAGAGTTCTGGATATCTGTCTGGTACTTCATGCAGAACACGGTGGTGGTAATAACTCGACTTTCACAACGCATGTCGTATCTTCTACCGGTACGGATACATATTCCGCGGTGGCGGCTTCCCTTGGTTCCCTGAAAGGACCCCGACACGGCGGTGCCAATCTGAAAGTCCAGAATATGTTTGCTGACATCAAGAACCATGTATCGAACTGGGGAGATGAGGATGCGATCCGAACTTACCTTCAGAAGATTATTGATAAAGAAGCGTTTGACGGCAGTGGTCTGATTTATGGTATGGGACATGCAGTTTACACGCTGTCCGATCCCCGTGCGGTGGTGCTGAAGCAGTATGCCGAGAGCCTCTCCGAGGAGAAGGGACTTGAGGAAGAGTTTCATTTGTATGAGTCAGTAGAGAAAATAGCTTCTGAGCTGCTGACATCTCACAAACGTCTTTCCAAACCGATCTGCTGCAACGTGGACTTCTACAGCGGATTTGTATATTCTATGCTTGGCATTCCGACACAGCTGTACACGCCGATTTTCGCTATTTCCCGAATTTCAGGATGGTGTGCGCACCGTATTGAGGAGCTGGTGAATGAAGGAAAGATTATCCGTCCTGCGTATAAGTATGTGGGACATCACAAAGCTTATCACAAGCTTGAGGACAGAAGCTGAGAACAGAAAAGAAAAAGTGTGGGCGCCCAGGAATGGTGCGTCCATTTTTATTTCACAGGAAATTGTGTCCTGTGAAATAAAAAGCCTCCGGCGGGGCGCACATTGTCCGGTGGACAATGGTTTTGCGCCGACCGAAACGGAGTGTAGACTGCGCAGCTCGCAGATCGCGGAAGTGGTTTTTCAAACACGCTTTAGTACTGGAAATATGTTATAATATAGAAAATATATCATGCAATAAATGCATGACGCACACCTCACAGCAAGAATGCTGGAGCATTCTTGAATTTTGTTGAAACATGAAGAATGAATCATCATAAATACAGGGAGAGCAGATGCAGGAAGATTTTGTAAAATTAAAAGATGTGACAAAGGTTTACCAGATGGGTGAAGTAACGATCCGTGCGGTGGATGGCATTAATCTGAATATTGCAAAGGGAGAATTTGCGGTGATTGTGGGTCCCAGCGGCGCAGGGAAAACCACAGTTCTGAATATTCTTGGCGGGATGGACACTGCCAGCAGCGGTGATGTGTGGGTAGACGGGAGAAATATTGCAAAATACAGCCAGAAGCGTCTGACCGGGTATCGCAGGGACGATATCGGGTTTGTGTTCCAGTTTTATAACCTGATCCCCAATCTGACAGCGCTGGAAAATGTAGAGTTGGCGCTGGAGATTTGCAAAAATCCGCTGGATGCGTCCACTGTGCTGCAAGAGGTGGGACTGGGAGAGAGAATGCAGAATTTCCCGGCACAGCTCTCAGGCGGGGAACAGCAGAGAGTATCGATTGCCCGCGCATTGGCCAAAAATCCCAAACTTTTGCTGTGTGATGAACCCACGGGTGCGTTGGATTATCAGACTGGCAAATCAATTCTCAAGCTGCTGCAGGATATGTGCAGACAGAAAGGGATGACCGTCATTGTGATTACGCACAATTCGGCGATTGCGCCTATGGCAGACCGGGTAATTCGGATTAAAAACGGAAAAGTCTCAGAGATGAAGCAGAATCCGGAACCGGTTTCTGTAGAGCTGATTGAATGGTGAGAAGGATATGAGAAAGAGAGCGCTGAGAAAAGATTTTCATATGGAGATGAAAGGGACGCTGAACCGTTTCCTGTCGATATTTTTTATTGTAGCGCTGGGTGTGGCGTTCTATTCGGGAATCCAGTCTTCAGCTCCTGATATGCGGGCTACGGGTGATGCATATTTTGACGGGACAAACCTGATGGATATCAGAGTGATGGGAACGCTGGGACTGACAGAACGTGATGTGGAGGCGCTGGGGCAAGTGGAAGGTGTGGCCGGTGTGGAGCCTGGTTATACTACAGACGTGCTGTGCGGACAGGGGGAATTGCAGAATGTGCTTCATGTAGAGTCTCTGTTAAGCACTATGAATCAGCTGACTGTGACGGAGGGCAGTCTTCCAACAGAGCCGGGGACGTGTTTTGTAGACCAGGATTACCTGAGTAAAATGGGTTATCAGGTAGGGGATCCGATCACGCTGACGATCCCGGATGAGGAGAATTCGATCCTGAAAACTACTTCATATGTAATCTGCGGAACCGGAAGCAGTTCGGCCTATCTCTCTTACAATAAGGGAAGTTCTACGCTGGGAAACGGAGAAGTGGCAGGAGTGATGTATGTGCTTCCGGAAGATTTTGACAGTGAAGTATATACGGTGGCATACATTACTGTGGAGGGAGCCAGTACACTGACTGATTATACGGATGAATATGACAGCCTGATCAACGCGGTGACAGCCCGGATCGAGGAAATCGCGGATGTCCGGTGCGAGGCACGCTATCAGGAAGTGATGGAAGAAGCCACGCAGAAGCTTGAAGAACACAGGGCTGATCTGGAAGAGGGAAAACAGAAACTTGCGGATGCCAGAACAGATCTGGAAAATGGAAAGACAGAAGCGGAGTCAGAACTTTCAGATGCAAAAGAAAAGCTGGAGAGCGGTGAATCAGAACTGACTGCCGGAAGGGAAACGCTGGAAAGTTCGAAACAGAAACTTGCAGATGCAAAGGCACAACTGGCAGACGGGGAGACGCAGCTGAGTGAGAAGGAAGCGCAGCTGGCAGACGCGAAAGCACAGCTGGCAGAGGGAGAGAGCCAGATGGCATCGGCAGAGTCCGCTCTGAACCTGAGACAGTCCGAGTTTGACGCGGCGGAAGCTTCCACGAAGCAGCAGCTGGCGGACGGGCAGAAACAGTTAAACGAGGCAAAGGCAAGCCTGTCGGCAAACAGACAGCAGCTGGAGCAGAAGAGCAGCGAACTGGATGCGGCAGAGCAGGCGGGAGATGAGTCGGCCAGGACGCTGGAGAGTTATCAGCAACAGTATGATGCCGGCCAGAGTGCATTGCAGGCGGCAAAACAGCAGCAGACCGCCGCAGAGGCAGATCTGGCGGAGCAGCAGGCGGTTTATGAGAGCGGTGCGCAGACGTTGGAACAGAATCGGCCGGCGATTGAACAGGCACGGACTGCTCTGGCAGGTTTGACTGCTTCCCGAGAGGAAGTGGCCGCGGCGGCGTCTTCTGCCAGAACGTCGGCGGATGCTTTGCGGCAGCAGCTGGAGGGAGAGAACAGCAGCCTGCAAAGTCAGCTTGAGGAAAAGAACAATGTACTGTCTGCGCAGGAACAGAGTGCAGCTGCTCTGGAGAGCGAGATCGGAGCTATTGATGGGGAAATTGCGTCTCTGCAGAGCCAGCTGGAAGAACTGAGGGCGCAGGAAACGCCAGATCAGAGCCAGATTGACAGTTTGGAGGCGCAGCTTTCAGGAAAGCAGCAGGAACGTGAGTCAAAGGCAGGCGAGCTTGGCAGTGTGCAGACGCAGATTGCACAGCTTGGCAGCGAGATTGAGACGCTGAACGGTACGATAAGCAGTAATAATCAGCAGATTCAGGATGCAGAGGCTGCTGCCGCACAGGCGGAAACTCAGCTTGGCGGGATCGATGCGCAGATCGCGGAGCTTACTGGCCAGATCGGTACATTTGAGCAGCAGGAGAGTCAGCTGGCAGAGGCAAAAGCGCAGCTGGATACGTATGCGCAGACGCTGGAGGAGAGCGGGACGGCTCTGAGCGAAAAGGAGGCGCAGTTGAACCAGCTTAAATCCCAGATTGACAGCGGATATCAGCAGCTAAATTCCGCCAGGGAACAGATTGCGGCGGGAAGAGAGCAGATTGCCCAGGGACATGCGAGTCTGGATCAGGGGGAAAGTGAGATTGCGCAGAAACAGCAGCAGATTACAGCAGGGCAAAATCAGCTGGCTCAGGGAAAGCAGCAGCTGCAAGATGCCTGGGATCAGCTGAATGCGGGAAAAGAGACGCTGCGTTCTTCCAGAAGTCAGGTAGAGTCGGGCGAAGCAGCTTTGTCTGAGGGAAGGCAGACACTGGAGAGTTCCAGACAGGAAATCGCAGATGGCGAGCAGAAGCTTTCAGAGGCGGAATCTGAGATTGAGAAAAATCAGAAAAGCATCGACGATGGCTGGAAGGATTATGAGGATGGAAAGAAGGAGGCTGATCAGAAAATCAAGGACGGTCAGGATCAGATCAATGATGCACAGAGTACACTGGACGATGCGCAGCAGAAAATTGATGATGCGCAGGCTCAGATTGATGAAATAAAAATGCCGGAATGGTATGTGCAGGATCGCTCAGCATTGCCGGAACATGCCGGTTATGGAGAAAATGCAGATCGTATGACCAATATCGGACGGGTGTTTCCGGTGCTGTTTTTCCTGGTAGCGGCGCTGATCAGCCTGACAACCATGACAAGGATGGTGGAAGAGGAACGGACGCAGATTGGTACGTTAAAGGCGCTGGGATACGGGAAAAAGGATATTGCCATGAAATATCTGAAATATGCGCTGTATGCCACGCTGGGAGGAAGCATTTTCGGTATTCTTGTGGGAGAAAAAATCCTGCCGTATATTATTATTTACGCATATGGCATGATGTATCATCACATTCCGCAGATCCTGGTTCCTTATAACTGGAATTTTGGACTGATTGCCATGGGTGTGGCGCTGGTATGTACGCTGGGAGCCACGTTTTCGTCCTGCCGCAGGGAGCTGTCATCATTCCCGGCGGTTTTGATGAGGCCGCCTGCGCCGAAGGAAGGAAAGCGGGTCTGGGTAGAATACATCCCGTTTCTGTGGAAGCATCTGAGTTTCTCCTGGAAATCAACTGTGAGAAATCTGCTGCGCTACAAGAAAAGATTTTTCATGACCATTATCGGAATCGGTGGCTGCATGGGATTGCTGCTGGTGGGATTTGGACTGAAAGATTCCATCATGGATATCGCGAAACTTCAGTACGAACAGTTGCAGTATTATGATCAGATGGTAATTCTGAATCCGGATGCGCAGCAGAATGAGCGAGGGGAAGTGGACGATTACCTGGTGCAGGATCAGCGCATTGCGGCATATCAGAAGATTCATGCCCAGAAGATTACCGTGACGGACGGAGCGCGGGAGTATACTCCTTATCTGTATGTGCCCGAGACGACAGAGGGGCTGGATCGCTTTATGGTATTTCGCGACAGAACCAGCCATGAGGCATATCAGCTGAACGATGACGGCGTGATTATCACAGAAAAAATTGCTAAGATGCTGGGGCTGAAAGTAGGGGATAAGATAACACTTGAGGATGATGACAGGCACCAGGTCAGCGTCCCGATCACGGCTGTGGCGGAAAATTATCTGTACCATTACGTTTATATGACAGCGGACTGCTACCGGAAGGTATACGAAAAGGAGCCATCCTATAACAGCATTCTGGTAAATGTAAACAGTGAGGTTGTGGAGCAGAATCACGAGATTGGGAAGGATATTCTGGCGCTGGACGGTGTGCTGAATGTGACATACACGGATACGATTTCAAGTCAGATGGAAGATATGCTGGGATCGCTGAATATCGTGGTGGCGGTGCTGATCATTTCTGCCGGAATGCTGGCATTTGTAGTGCTTTACAATCTGAACAATATCAACATTAATGAGCGAAGGCGGGAGCTGGCGACGATTAAAGTGCTGGGATTTTATGACAGGGAAGTTGATATGTATGTGTATCGGGAAAATATTCTGCTGACGATTATAGGAGCTGGCGTTGGCATCGGAATTGGCATTTTCCTGCACCGGTTTATCATGACAACAGTAGAAGTGGATGTGTGTATGTTCGGCAGAAATATCAATCCTCCCAGTTACCTGTACAGTACTCTGTTTACATTTGGTTTTTCATTTGTCATTAATATGCTGATGCATTTCAAATTGAAGAAGATCGATATGGTCGAATCGCTCAAAAGCGTGGAATAATGGTAGACGAAAGATGGAAAAACGTGTATGATGGGAATGGAAAAGGGCTGCAATATAGCAGGGTATTCTTGAACAGAAGATTTCTGAACAGTGTTCCGTATCTGGTGGCCCTCCCGCCACAGATATGAGGAGTGAAGAAGAGAAAATGTTCGGAAAGAATGTTTTTGAAAGGAGTGCGGATGTTAGAAGAGCTGAAGAAAAAAGTCTATGAAGCTAATATGGAGTTGCCGCGTCGGGGTTTGATTACTTTTACATGGGGCACTGTTAGTGAAATAGACCGGAAGAGCGGATATTTTGTGATAAAACCCAGCGGAGTTGACTATGATGTACTCACGCCGGATGATATGGTAGTGATGGATCTGGATGGAAATAAGATAGAAGGAAAATATAATCCATCTGTAGATACACCTACGCATATAGAACTGTTTAAAGCATTTCCGGAAATAGGAGGAGTCGTGCATACGCATTCGCCGATGGCAGCAGCGTGGGCACAGGCAGGGCGTGATATTCCCTGTTATGGTACAACACAGGCTGATTATTTTTATGGAAGCGTTCCGTGCTGTCGTGTTCTGACAGAGGAAGAAGTGCGGGAGAACTATGAAAAGAATCAGGGTCTTGTGATCATAGAAACATTCCGGAAACGCAATTTAAATATTAGATATTATCCCGGAGCGATATGTGCGCATCACGGTCCGTTTGCCTGGGGAAAAGATTCCAATCAGGCTGTGCATAATGCAGTTGTATTAGAGGAAGTGGCCAAAATATCTGCATGGACGGAGTCAATTAATCCAAAATCGGTTTCTGCACCGCAATATATGCTGGATAAGCATTTCCTTAGAAAACATGGAGAAAACGCCTATTATGGGCAGAAAAGTGAATAAGATGCAGCGTGGGAACAGACTGTGCTGAATGAAATGGAAAGGATATTGTATGAACACACTGGAATTACAAAAAATGGCGAACGAAGTTCGTAAAAGTATTGTGACTGCTGTCCACAGTGCAAAAGCCGGACATCCGGGCGGATCATTGTCGGCAGCAGATGTATTTACATATCTGTATTTTGAAGAGATGAACATTGATCCAAAGCATCCGGACAAGCCGGACAGGGATCGTTTTGTGCTGTCCAAGGGGCACACGGCACCCGGCTATTATGCGGCACTGGCGCACAGAGGTTATTTTCCGGTAGAGGATCTGGTGACATTGCGTCATGTAGGCTCTTATCTGCAGGGACATCCCTGTATGCAGCATACACCGGGCGTAGATATGTCTTCCGGCTCTCTGGGACAGGGAATGTCTGTGGCGGTAGGAATGGCGCTGTCAGCAAAAATGAGCAATGAGAGCTATCGTGTCTATACACTGGTAGGCGACGGCGAAATTCAGGAAGGTCAGATCTGGGAGGCTGCGATGTTTGCAGGCGACAGAAAGCTGGACAACCTGTGCGTGATTGTAGACAACAACGGACTGCAAATTGACGGAAATATCGAAGATGTTTGTTCACCGTACCCGATTGATAAAAAATTCGAAGCCTTCCATTTCCATGCTATCAATGTAGAGGATGGCAATGATATGGATCAGCTGCGTGAGGCATTCAGAGAAGCTTCTGAGACAAAAGGAATGCCTTCTGTGATTATTATGAAGACGGTAAAGGGAAAAGGAGTTTCCTTCATGGAAAACCAGGCGTCATGGCATGGCGTTGCTCCGAATGACGAGCAGTATGCGGTTGCGATGGCAGATTTAGAGAAAGTGGGGGAAGCATTATGTCAGAAGTAAAGAAGATTGCTACGAGAGAGAGCTACGGCAAAGAGCTGGTTGAGCTTGGGACCGAGCATGAAAATCTGGTAGTGCTGGATGCGGATCTGGCAGGTGCTACCAAAACAGGAATATTCAAAAAAGCTTTTCCCGAGAGGCATATTGACTGTGGTATCGCAGAGGCAAATATGATGTGTATTGCGGCCGGACTGGCAACGACAGGAAAAGTACCCTTTGCCAGCACTTTCGCCATGTTTGCGGCGGGCAGAGCGTATGAGCAGGTGCGTAATTCCATCGGTTATCCGCATCTGAATGTCAAAATTGCTGCAAGTCATGCAGGCATTTCTGTCGGTGAAGACGGTGCAACTCATCAATGCAACGAGGATCTGGCACTGATGCGGATGATCCCCGGGATGGTCGTGA
>CAKRNX010000038.1 GCA_934371475.1 uncultured Lachnospiraceae bacterium | reverse complement strand
TCCTAGCGCCTATCATCTGAATCAGGAGCTGCGTATCTGCTATAACAGGAATGATCCGGAACAGTATGAGCTGGCTGATATCAGCCGGATGCGGGCCGCATCCATCGGTTGCTATGTGCTGGGAGTGGCCGGTCTCTGTGTGGCATGTATTGTGTTTCTGCTTTTTGCTGTCAGATATTACATCAGATTGTGAAGTGACACGCACTTCGCAGCAAGAATACCGGGGCATTCATGAAGTGAATTTGTATGTGAATTTCAACAGCTTCCGGTTGACGAATTGATGCCTGTATGTTATAGTATGCAGGTATGGAATTAGCTGGTACTCAGGAATTGGACAACTCCGACCGTTCCTTGGTATCGGGCGATTAAAATTTAAGGAGGATTATACTATGATTTCAAAAGAAAAGAAACAGGCAATTATCGCAGAATATGGAAGAAAACCTGGAGATACCGGTTCACCGGAAGTACAGGTAGCAGTTCTGACAGCAAGAATTCAGGAGCTGACTGAGCATCTGCAGAATAACCCGAAGGATCATCATTCAAGAAGAGGTCTTCTGAAAATGGTTGGTCAGAGACGTGGTCTTCTGGCTTATCTGAAGAAAACTGATATTGAAGGATACCGTGCTTTAATTGCAAAACTGGGAATCAGAAAATAATTCAGAGACAAAGGGCGGAGTTTTCCGCCCTTTAATTACGCAAGCAGTTTGTAACTTATTCACGATGCGGAATCTGAAAAGCCGAGACCACTGAAAAGCCGGTTTGCTTTGCCGCAGGATTAGATCATGTCCGGCAAACAGGTTTTTCAGTTGTTTCGGAATAGATTTCGCTATGTTTATTTCAACTAACCAGAAAGGAAAAAATATGTATAAGACTTTTTCAATGGAACTGGCCGGAAGAACTCTGAGCGTTGACGTAGGCAGAGTAGCCGCTCAGGCAAATGGTGCAGCTTTCATGCACTACGGCGACACTACTGTACTTTCTACCGCGACAGCATCCGACAAGCCCCGCGATGGAATTGATTTCTTCCCTCTGAGTGTGGAGTTTGAAGAGAAACTTTACTCTGTAGGAAAAATCCCCGGAGGTTTTAACAAACGTGAGGGGAAGGCTTCTGAGAATGCCGTACTGACTGCACGGGTGATTGACCGCCCGATGCGTCCTCTGTTCCCCAAGGATTACCGCAATGATGTAACCTTAAATAACCTGGTTATGTCTGTAGATCCGCAGTGCCGTCCGGAACTGGTTGCCATGCTGGGTTCTTCTATTGCTACCTGCATTTCCGATATTCCGTTTGATGGTCCCTGTGCCATGACACAGATCGGTCTTGTGAACGGTGAGTTTATTGTAAACCCGTCTCAGGAACAGTGGAAAAACGGTGATCTGCAGCTGACAGTTGCCTCCACCAGCCAGAAAGTAATTATGATTGAAGCCGGAGCTAATGAGATCCCGGAATCAAAAATGATTGAAGCAATCTACAAAGCTCATGATATCAACCAGACAATTATTGCATTTATCAATCAGATCGCAGCAGAGGTAGGCAAAGCAAAACATTCTTATGAGAGCTGTGCAATTCCTCAGGAAATGTTTGATGAAATGAAGAAGATTGTTACTCCTGAAGAGATGGAAGAAGCGGTATTTACCGATGTAAAACAGGTTCGCGAGGAGAATATCCGCCAGATTACAGCAAAGCTGGAAGAAGCTTTTGCGGATAAAGAAGACTGGCTGCCCATTCTGGGAGAAGCAGTTTATCAGTACCAGAAAAAGACTGTCCGCAAGATGATTTTGAAGGATCACAAGCGTCCCGATGGACGCCAGATCAAACAGATCCGTCCGCTGGCTGCAGAAATAGACCTGATCCCGAGAGTTCACGGTTCAGCTATGTTTACCCGTGGTCAGACACAGATCTGTACTGTAACAACATTGGCTCCGCTCTCTGAGATGCAGAAGATCGACGGCCTAGATGAGAATGAAGTAACCAAACGCTATATGCATCATTATAATTTCCCGTCTTATTCTGTAGGAGAAACGAAACCTTCCAGAGGACCGGGAAGACGTGAGATCGGTCATGGTGCTCTGGCAGAGCGTGCTTTAGTTCCGGTACTTCCTTCTGAGGAAGAGTTCCCGTATGCGATTCGTACTGTATCTGAGACCTTTGAGTCCAACGGTTCCACTTCTCAGGCAAGTATCTGTGCATCCACCATGTCTCTGATGGCTGCCGGCGTACCGATTAAAAAGCAGGTGGCAGGTATTTCCTGTGGTCTGGTAACAGGCGATACAGATGATGATTACCTTGTACTTACTGATATCCAGGGTCTTGAGGACTTTTTTGGTGACATGGACTTCAAAGTAGCTGGTACCCATGATGGTATTACTGCAATTCAGATGGATATCAAGATCCACGGACTGACCCGTCCTATCGTAGAGGAGGCAATCGCACGGACAAAAGAAGCCAGAGAGTACATCCTGAATGAGATTATGACTCCCTGCATTGCGAAGCCCAGAGAGACGGTTTCTGAGTATGCGCCTAAGATTGTACAGATTTCCATTGATCCTCAGAAGATCGGCGATGTTGTCGGACAGAGAGGAAAGACAATCAACACAATTATTGAAAGAACCGGCGTGAAGATTGATATTACTGATGATGGAGCTGTATCTGTATGCGGTACGGATAAGGCTATGATGGATAAGGCGATCGAGATGATCCGCATCATTACCACTGATTTTGCAGAGGGAATGGTACTTTCCGGTGAAGTAGTCAGCATCAAAGATTTTGGTGCATTTATTGAGTTCGCTCCGGGCAAAGAAGGAATGGTTCACATTTCCAAGATTGCAAAAGAGCGCATTAACCGTGTAGAAGATGTCCTGACACTGGGAGATAAAGTAAAAGTAGTTTGCCTGGGCAAGGATAAGATGGGCAGAATGAGCTTCAGTATCAAAGATGTAAAATCTGGAATGTAAAAACTGGTTGACAAATTCTGAAATTTGTACTAAGCTGTTTTTAGTTTAAATCTGAAACCTGTGAGAAAGAGTAGTAGGTTTTTCGGATGGCTGCAGAGAGCTGCTGATGGTGGGAAGCAGTGCCGGACGATTAGCTGAATGGACTTTTGAGGGTATAGCTGAACTTGACAGATAACAGTAGGCTGTATCGGGAACCAAACCCGTTATCAATGAGGATGCATGTGATGTGCAGGAAAGTGGGCATTGCCAAGTTGAGTGGTACCGCGGTAATAATGTATTTATTAGCGTCTCAAGTTTTTACTTGAGGCGCTTTATTATTTTATTCATGAGGAGGAAAAGAAAATGAAAAAAAGAACACTTGCAATGGTGCTCAGCACCGCAATGGTAGCTGCAATGATGACAGGATGCAGCTCTAATTCAAAGGAGACTGAAAAAGCAACAGAGAAAGCTGCCGTAACAGAAGCGGTTACTGAAAAAACAACAGAAAAAGCTACGGAAAAGGCTACAGAGAAAGAGACAGAAAAAGCGACAGAGAAAGAAACAGAAGCAAAGACAGAAGTAGCTTCTGAAACAGAGGCTGAGTCTGAAACAGCTTCCGAGGCTTCTGAAAGTGAGTCTGAGGCTGTCAGCGAAGCCACAGCGACAGAAGAGACAGAGACCGAGACAGAAACAGAAGAAGCAACAGAGGCTACTGAGACAGAGACCGAGACGGAAACAGAAGAAGTAACAGAGGCTGCCGAGACAGAGACTGAGACAGAAACAGAAGAAGTAACAGAAGCTGCCGAGACAGAGACAGAAACAGAAACAGAAGAAGCAACAGAAGCTGCCGAGACAGAGACAGAAACAGAAGAAGCAACAGAGGCTGCTGAGACAGAGACCGAGACGGAAACAGAAGAAGTAACAGAGGCTGCCGAGACAGAGACTGAGACAGAAACAGAAGAAGTAACAGAGGCTGCCGAGACAGAGACTGAGACAGAAACAGAAGAAGCAACAGAAGCTGCCGAGACAGAGACTGAAACAGAAACAGAAGAAGCAACAGAAGCTGCCGAGACAGAGACCGAGACAGAAACAGAAGAAGCAACAGAAGCTGCTACTGAAAAAGAAACAGATGAAAAGAAAGATGCCGCACTGGCAGACGGAGAGTATACAATCGGTATCTCTCAGTTCGCAGAGCACGGTTCTCTGGATAACTGCCGTGAAGGTTTCCTGGCCGGTCTGGCAGAGGAAGGGTTTGTCGAGGGCGAGAACCTGACTGTAAAATATGACAATGCGCAGGCTGACACAGGTAATGCTTCTACTATTGCAGACGCCTACGTGAGTGACGGTGTGGATCTGATCTGTGCAATCGCAACTCCGAGTGCTATGAGTGCCTACAATTCTGCGATGAAAGCAGATATTCCTGTTGTATATACTGCCATTTCTGATCCGGTAGGCGCAGGCTTGGCAAACGAAGACGGTACTTCCGTAGGAAATATCACAGGTACTTCTGATAAACTGCCGGTAGAAGAGCAGCTGAAAATGATCCGTGAGATGATGCCGGAGGCAAAAAAGATTGGTATTATCTACACAACCAGCGAAGCAAACTCTGTCAGCACGATTAAGGAGTACAAAGAGATTGCTCCGAAATATGGTTTTGAAATCGTTGAGACAGGTATTAACACTATTGCTGATGTAGATATGGCCGCTGCTGAGATGGTAGAGAAAGTGGACTGCATCTCTAACCTGACCGATAACACGGTAGTATCTGCACTGCAGACAGTTCTTTCTTACGCAAACGATGCTAAGATCCCGGTATTCGGCAGCGAGGTAGAACAGGTGAAGAGCGGTTGCCTGGCATCCATGGGTATTGATTATGTAGAACTCGGAAAACAGACCGGCGAGATGGCAGCTGCAATCCTCAGAGGCGAGGAAACCGCTTCCGAGATGAACTTTGAGCTCTGCCAGGGCGCCAGCCTGTATGTCAATACAGAAGAAGCTGACAAACTGGGCATTGAGCTGGATGCGAACCTGGTGAAGGACGCTGCAGAAGTATTTGACACCATCACTGTAGAATAAGCCTGGAGGAAAACAAATTGACTCTTATCATCAGTGTATTCGAACAGGGTCTGATCTATGCGATTATGGCTCTGGGAATATACATCACTTACAAAATACTGGATTTTCCAGATCTGACGGTAGACGGCAGCTTCCCTATGGGAGCTGCTATCACCGCAGTCATGATCAGCAGGGATATGAACCCGTTGCTGACCCTGCCGGTAAGTTTTCTTGCCGGAGTCCTCGTGGGGGCCTGTACCGGTCTGATCCACGTAAAATTAAAAGTGCGGGATCTGTTATCCGGTATTATCATGATGACAGCACTCTATACTGTTAATCTGCGCATTGCCGGAAGAGCAAACCTGCCTATTTACAACAAAACAACGATTTTTGACAACGATCTGCTCAACGGTTTGATCCCGGAATCCCTGAAAAAGTTTGATACTGTCATCGTAGTGATTGTGATTACACTGCTGGTGAAATTTATTCTTGACTGGTATCTTCACACCAAATCCGGCTATATTCTCCGGGCAGTGGGAGATAATGAATCCATCGTAACCGCGATGGCTGTGGATGAGGGAAAAATTAAAATTATCGGACTGGCGATTGCCAATGGACTGGTGACGCTCAGCGGCTGTATTTATGCTCAGCAGCAGCGCTTCTTTGATGTGTCTATGGGTACCGGAACAATGGTCATCGGTCTTGCCAGCGTGATCATTGGAACCAGCTTGTTCCGTCAGGTAACATTTCTGAGAGTGACCAGCAGCGTTGTGATCGGTTCAATTATCTACAAAGCCTGCGTGGCAATTGCGATTAAGTTTGGGTTCCAGGCAAATGATCTGAAGCTGATCACAGCTGTGCTGTTCCTGATTATCCTAATTCTGGGCCGTGAGCGGAAAAGGAAGGTGAAGGGAAATGCTTAAACTGGAACACATTTCAAAATATTATAATGTCGGAACAGTCAACGAGATGTGTCTGTTTAAGGATTTCAATCTTACGATCCATGACGGTGAATTTATTTCCGTAGTGGGAAGCAATGGTTCAGGCAAAACATCCATGCTGAATATTATCTGCGGAAGTATCGGCGTGGACAGCGGAAGAATCCTGCTCAATGACAGGGATATCACCCACATGAAAGAGTACCGGCGACTCTCCAAAATCGGAAGAGTTTTTCAGAATCCTGCCATGGGAACGTGCCCCAGCATGACGATTTTGGAAAATCTGAGCATCGCGGATAATAAGGGAAAGCATTACGGTCTGGGAAGTGGGATACAGAAAAAACGGATTGATTTCTACCGTGAGCAGCTTTCTCAGCTGAATCTGGGTCTGGAAGACAAGCTGCATGTGAAAGTCGGATCTCTTTCCGGCGGACAGCGGCAGGCGATGGCATTACTGATGTCCACGATGACTCCCATTGATTTTCTGATCCTGGATGAGCACACTGCTGCGCTAGATCCCAAGACTGCCGAAATCAACATGGAGTTGACAAATCGGCTTGTAAAAGAGAAGCACCTGACTACGGTCATGGTCACACACAATCTGCGTTATGCGGTAGAATACGGCGACAGACTTCTAATGATGCATGAAGGCAAAGCGATTATAGACAAAAGCGGCGAAGAAAAAGCACATACCCGCGTAGAGGATGTGCTTGATATCTTCAATGCAATCAGCGTGGAAAGCGGCAACTAAAGGTCACTGTCAGCGCTGAAGCGATAATAAATCTTCATAAAACTCAGGATAAGAGATGCGGACACAGTCTGCATCTTTTATTTTTGTATCGCCTTCTGATGCCAGCGCCGCCACGGCAAAACTCATGGCGATACGGTGATCCAGGTGAGGATCAATGGTTGCTCCGTGAAGCGGACGTCCTCCGCGGATGATCATGCCGTCGTCAGTGGCTTCAATTTCTGTGCCCATCCGTGAGAGATTTTCCACCATAACGTCAATTCGGTTGGATTCTTTCACTTTCAGTTCTGCCGCATCACGGATGATGGTGGTTCCTTCTGCAAAAGCAGCCATCACAGCCACCACTGGAAGTTCATCAATCAGTGTCGGGATCAGGTCACCTTCCACTACCGTGCCATGAAGGGGACTGTAACGAACCAACAGATCAGCGGTAGGTTCTCCGCTGCCGGAATTTTCATTGAGGCGCTCAATCTTTGCTCCCATTGCTTTGCACACCTTCAGGAGTCCGTCTCTGGTGGGATTGACACCGACATTCCTGATCAGCACCTCAGATCCAGGTACCAGAAGCGCTGCCGCAATAAAGTAGGCGGCGGAGGAGATATCCCCAGGCACGACAACATGACGCCCGGAAAGAACGGGGGTCGGTTTGATAGAGGCGGTTGTTCCATGTGAGGTTACTTTTGCACCAAAATAGTTCAGCATCAGTTCGGAATGATTGCGGGAGAGAACAGGTTCTGTGACACTTGTGATGCCGTCGGCGTACAGACCGGCCAGCAGTACACAGGATTTTACCTGAGCGGAAGCGACAGGGGAATCGTAATGAATTGCGTGAAGTTTCTGTCCGGCAATCCGCAGCGGTGCGCATCCGTTTCCGTGTAAACTCGTAATACTGGCTCCCATCATGGATAACGGGGATATGATTCGATTCATGGGCCGCTGACGGATCGAAGCGTCCCCATCAAGGATCGATGTAAAAGCCTGACCGGCCAGGATTCCGGAAATCAGGCGGGTGGTTGTGCCGCTGTTGCCTACATCAAGAATTTCGGAAGGGCAGGAGAGACCGTGGAGTCCCCGCCCGTGAATGACGATGTGTGATCCGGTATTTTCGATTTCGATCCCCATACGCCTGAAGCAGGCAATCGTAGAGAGACAGTCCGCTCCCTGAAGGAAATTGGTAATTTCGGTAGTGCCTTCTGCCAGAGAGCCGAACATGATGGCCCGGTGGGAGATGGATTTATCTCCGGGCACGGAAATTTCTCCGTGCAGAGATGATACGGGTGATATATTCATGGTAGTTCCTCTTTTCTGTCATTTGTTGTCAAGCGGATACGTGCAGTCCGCTTTGCTGCCTGATTGATGATGCAGCTAAAACTATTTTTCTCCGGCTTCCCACACCTGATATCTGTGCTGGCGCAGTACCTGTGCCGCTCTCCTGCTGGGCTCTTCCTCATAGAATTCAATTCCCAGCACTCCCTCTTCAAATTCACGGTTATGGACAATGCCTATATTTTTGATGCTGATGCCATTTACTGCCAGCGTGGTAGCAATGGTGGCAATTGCTCCCGATTCATCAATGATATCGCAGTAAATACGATACGTCTTTTTGATAGCGCCGAGGGAAGCGGAAGAGAAGGAATCACGGTAGTCTCTGGATTCTTCGAACATCCTGTAGATTCCGCTGCCGTCCTGTACGCACATCTGATGTCTGGCTTCCGTCAGGAGACGGATAAATTCATCCATGACCCGGGCAATATTTTCATGGTTGCTGACACAGATATGTTCCCACATCTCCGGAGAACTGGAGGCAATTCTTGTAATGTCTTTAAAACCTCCGGCTGCAATCAACTTCATGTGCTCGTCCTCGGAGTCCAGATTGTGTACGGTATTGACCAGGGCGGCTGCAATTACGTGGGGCAGGTGGCTGACTGCCGCAGTGATATAGTCATGTTCCTGACAGCTGAGTACCAGAGGGATGGAGCCGAGTGACTGCGCCAACGCGCGGTACCTTTCAACCCATTCCCTGGGAACTTCTTCCGTAGGGGTCAGGATATAATAAGCGTTTTCGAACAAATGGTCTGTCGCATTATCGAACCCTGTTTTTTCTGATCCTGTCATGGGATGACCGCCAATAAACTGGGCGTTGAGACCGGCTCTGGCAACTGCCTGATGGATCCCGGTTTTTACACTGCCGACATCTGTCAAAACACAGTTTGGAGAAAGTACTGTTTTCAGTCCATCAAGCGCCGCAGTATTGGCACCTACCGGCGCACATAAAAAAATATAATCACAGGCACCAAATTTTTCGTCTGACGGGGAAACACAGATGTCGTCTACAATACCTGCTTCTTTTGCGTGTTCTGTGGTCTGTCTGGTTCTGGTGTAAGCTACCACTCTGCATTCGCTGTTTAGCTTTTTCAGTGTTCTGGCCAGTGAACCGCCGATCAGGCCCAGACCGATAAAACCGTAAGTTGTCTGCTGTTTCATTTACTTGTACTCCATTTTCTTTTATAGACTTTTATGCTTTAACGCGTCAAGGCGTTAATGGCAAAAGAATACCTGACAGAGTATACATGAACTGTAACGTATATTCCTGTCAGTTCGGTATTGATTTTACTATATAATCTACCGATCTGTCAAACTCTGTATACAGGTATGGAATTCTTTTTTAGACCAATTTTGAAAAAAGAAAATCAGACATTATACGAGAATGTATGGTTTCAGACTAGTCACAATAATATTTAAAAAACCTTTAAAATAAAGGAAAAATCGCCTAAATACGGTTATTGTCACAATAGTCTGAAAAAATTTTTGGCAAATATCCATAAAAGACTTGCAATTATATTAGTGTTTTAGTACAATATATCCATGTGGTGCAAAACCATTCAGTAAACTAGTATTGGAGGATGAATTGTATGAATGTTTACACGACGGATAAAATTCGAAATGTTGTAATACTTGGCCACGGCGGTGCAGGCAAGACCAGCCTGGTAGAGGCCATGGCATATTTATCAGGAATTACCAGCAGACTGGGAAATATCACAGATGGAACAACAATTAGTGATTATGATAAAGAAGAGCAGAAGAGAAAGTTTTCAATCAGCACGGCCATGGTTCCGATTATTTGGAATGACACCAAGATCAATGTGCTGGACACTCCGGGCTATTTTGATTTCGTGGGCGAAGTAGAAGAGGCTGTTGCAGCAGCTGACGCGGCTATCATTGTTGTCAACGGTAAAAACGGCGTAGAAGTAGGTACACAGAAAGCATGGGATCTGTGCGAGAAATACAAACTCCCCCGTATTTTCTATGTATCTAACATGGACTTTGATAATGCCAGCTACCGTAAAGTAGTGGAGACACTGAAGGATCTCTACGGAAAGAAGATTGCTCCTCTGCATCTGCCGATCCGTGAGAATGAAAAATATGTGGGTTATGTGAATATTGTAAAACAGGCAGCTCGCCGTTATGTAGACAAACAGAACAAGGTGGAATGTGAGATTCCGGATTATCTGACCGATTATTTAGAGAAGGATCGCGAGCTTCTGATGGAAGCAGTGGCAGAGACCAGCGAAGAGTTTATGGATCGGTATTTCGGCGGCGAAGAGTTCTCTGAGGCAGAGATCATTTCCGCACTGAAAACAAACGTATCTGACTGTTCTATCTGTCCGGTTACCATGGGCGCAAGCTTAAACCTGCAGGGGATTATGATCCTTCTGGACGATATCCTCAGCTACTTCCCGAGTCCGGTTGACTGTAAGATCGCGGGTGTCAACACAAAGACCAACGAGATTTTTGAGGCAAATTATGATTTTGCCAAAGCAAAATCTGCATTTATTTTCAAGACGATTGTAGATCCGTTTATCGGAAAATACTCTCTGATGAAAGTTGCCTCCGGAACTATCAAAACAGATGATACACTGTACGACGTAGAGAACAGTAATGAGTTTCGTGTCAGCAAACTGTATGTATTTGAGGGCAGCAAGCCGGTAGAAGTAAAAGAACTGATGGCCGGCGATATCGGTGCGATCGGTAAACTGGACGCGGCAACAGGTGATACCCTTGCCACAAAGGCAGTTCCTGTAAAATACGGAAAAGTGACCGCATCTACTCCGTACACCTACAAGAGATATATGGCTAAGACAAAAGGCGACGAAGATAAGATCGCACAGGCTCTTGCCAAGATGATGCAGGAAGATTTGACCATGAAAGCGGTTAATGACAGTGAGAACCGACAGACTCTGCTCTATGGTATGGGTGATCAGCATCTGGATATTATCATCAGCAAACTTCTCTCCAAGTACAAAGTAGAAGCAGTGCTCGAACGCCCGAAGGTAGCATTCCGCGAGACGATCCGCAAGAAATCCGATGTGGATTCCAAGTACAAAAAACAGTCCGGCGGACATGGACAGTACGGTCACGTAAAGATGCGTTTTGAACCGTCAGGTGATCTGGAGACAGCATATGTATTTGAGCAGGTTGTAGTAGGCGGAGCTGTTCCGAAGAACTACTTCCCGGCAGTAGAAAAAGGTATTCAGGAGTCCGTTCTGAAAGGACCGATGGCCGGATATCCGGTAGTTGGTGTCAAAGCGGTTCTGTATGACGGATCTTATCATCCGGTAGATTCTTCTGAGATGGCATTTAAGACTGCAGCAATCCAGGCCTTCAAGAAGGGATTTATGGAGGCGGGACCGGTTCTTCTTGAGCCGATTGCTTCTCTGAAAGTAACGGTTCCGGATAAATATACTGGTGATGTGATGGGGGATCTGAACAAACGCCGCGGCCGCGTACTTGGCATGAATCCTGACCATAAAGGTAATACTATTATTGAGGCAGACATCCCTATGTCCGAACTGTACGGATATTCTACGCAACTGCGCTCCATGACTGGCGGATGCGGTGATTTCGCTTATGAATTTGCACGTTATGAGCAGGCTCCTTCCGATGTACAGGATAAGGAGATCGCTGCAAGAGCTGCTGATACCGCAGAATAATGTCTGGTAAAAATTCAAACATCACTTATATCTGAACCGCATTATAAAATCATATGAAAATAACCGGGATTTGTTTCTGCAGACAGATCCCGGTTAGCAGTAATTTCTATTCTGTGAGATCCATGCATTTGCCAGAATACGATTTCCCTCTTCGGTCAGGTGGATGCCGTCCCTGGTAATCGCTCCATAGCCTTTCTGTTCCGCCGCTTCCAGAAGCTGCTGCTGCAGCGGAAGAAAAGCAAACTCAAATCTCTGTGCAATTGTGGCAATATCTTTAGATATTTTTTCTGCCCATGGCATCCAGCATTGATACCTGGAAGGAACAGGAAAAATAAATGGCTCCATAAGGATTACTCTGCAGATCCCGTCATCCATCAGAAGGCAGGCCAGATCCTCATAAATTTGCCGGAAATTTTCTGTATTCTGCATAATCTGGGCATCTGTTTTTCCGCAGTCCATCCACATTCCTACATCATTGATCCCAACCAGCACAGATACAATATCTATCTGATTTTTCTCCTCTTCAGGCAACCTCTGCCAGGCATCGTAGACCCTTGACACAGTAAATCCGTCGAACCCGCGGTTGCATATCTGCACATCGGAATAATGTTCCGCAATCATTCTCACATAACCGTTCCCCAGTTCTGCCGGGTCAAAGCAATGGTTGCAGTCAGTAATACTGTCTCCCAGAAATAAAAGTTTCATTGTTTGATTCCTCCGATCATTTATCTGCCATCTGTACTTATTTTTGATTTTAGGAGATATTTCTGAAAGGAGCAAGTAAAAAATACTTTTAAATTGGAAACATCTATGATATAATCGACACATAAGCTGTGGGTATTGGGTATTTTCTGACATATCTGCGGCAATATGAGAAAAAGGAGGCCATACAGATGAAACATATCAAGACCCTGAATACAAAGCCTTTACAGAACACTCTGAAAAAAGGCGGCTGTGGCGAGTGCCAGACATCTTGCCAGTCAGCATGTAAGACATCCTGTACAGTAGGAAACCAGACCTGCGAAAATAATAAATAAGATTATCTGACGGGCTGCCGCAATCAATGGAACCGGGTTTCGGGCTATCGGAACCGCCTTGTACCGGCAGCCCGTTCTGGGCAAAAATCAGATTATCAAATTAAATACGTCATTATTTCAACCGCCCGATGGCTTATCGGGTGTTTTGTTGTTGATGAAATTGAAAGGGGATTAACAAGTGATCCATCAGTTTAAAAACAATGGCTACAACATTGTGCTGGATGTGAACAGCGGTTCCGTCCATGTGGTAGACGATGTGGTTTATGATGTGGTGGCCTTGATGGAAAAACAGACATCAGAAGAGTCAATGATTGATTCTTTAAAAGATAAATACAGCGTCTCTGATCTGAAAGAAGCGCTGGAAGAATGCAATACCCTCAAAAATGCAGGAGTATTGTTTACAGAAGATATTTATAAGAATGCTGTCCTGGATTTCAAGGCCCGCAAGACAGTAGTGAAAGCTCTCTGCCTTCACATTGCGCATGACTGTAACCTTGCCTGTAAGTACTGCTTTGCGGAAGAGGGAGAATACCACGGCCGAAGGGCGCTGATGAGCTATGAAGTGGGTAAAAAGGCGCTGGATTTCCTGATTGCCAATTCCGGAAGCAGACGCAACCTGGAAGTTGACTTCTTCGGCGGCGAGCCTCTGATGAACTGGCAGGTAGTCAAAGACCTGGTCAAATACGGAAGAGAGCAGGAGAAGCTTCACGACAAAAACTTCCGCTTTACTCTGACGACCAACGGTGTGCTGCTCAATGATGAGATTATGGAGTTCTGTAATCAGGAGATGGGTAACGTAGTGCTTAGCCTGGACGGAAGAAAAGAAGTACATGACCGGATGCGTCCGTTCCGAAACGGCAAGGGAAGCTACGACCTGGTTGTACCGAAGTTCCAGAAATTTGCAGACAGCCGTGGACAGGAGCGTTATTATGTGCGTGGTACCTTTACCCGCAACAACCTCGATTTTGCAGAGGATGTGCTTCATTTTGCTGATCTTGGCTTCAAGCAGGTCTCCATGGAGCCCGTGGTGTCAGCGCCCGAGGAACCCTATGCGATCCGTGAAGAGGATATTCCCGCTATCTGTGCAGAGTATGACCGTCTGGCCAAAGAGATGGTCGAGAGAGAAAAAGCAGGGAAGGGCTTTAATTTTTTCCACTTTATGATTGATCTGACCGGCGGTCCCTGCGTCTACAAGCGCATGTCCGGCTGCGGATCAGGCACTGAATATCTGGCCGTCACCCCGTGGGGAGACCTGTATCCCTGCCACCAGTTTGTGGGACAGGAAGAGTTCCTTATGGGAAATGTAGATGAGGGCATCACAAGACCGGATATTGTAGACCAGTTTAAATGCTGCAATGTCTACACAAAAGAGAAATGTCAGAAATGTTTTGCCAGATATTACTGCAGCGGCGGCTGTGCGGCAAATTCCTATCATTTCCACGGTACGATCAATGATGCCTATGATATTGGCTGTGAACTGCAGCGCAAACGTGTGGAGTGTGCCATCATGATCAAGGCGGCACTGGCGGATGCAGAGTAGCAATAAATAAAGAGAAGAGGAGAAAGACAATGAACAAGAAAAAAGCAACATGGACCATGGTCCTGATGGCTCTCTTCCTGGTGGTAGTGCTGGTTACCGCATCCATCGGCTGGGGTCCCACAGGAACAGGATCCGCGCGAAACATCAAACTGGGACTTGATCTGTCCGGTGGTGTTTCCATTACATATCAGGCAGCCGGGGATGAAGATCCTTCCGCTGAAGATATGAGCGATACTGTTTACAAACTGCAGCAGCGTGTAAACAGCTACAGCACGGAGGCTTCCGTTTATCAGGAAGGCTCCAACCGTATCAATATTGAAATTCCCGGTGCTTCTGATGCCAACGCTATCCTGGAAGAGCTTGGCAAACCCGGTTCTCTGACATTCCAGCTTTCCGATGGCACAACTGTTCTGGACGGAAGTGAAGTGAAATCTGCAGAGGCGGGCGTGCAGAACGACTCCATGGGCAACTCTGAGCATGTTGTTTCCCTGACCTTCACAGATGAGGGAACAAAGGCATTTGCAGATGCTACCTCTGCCAACGTAGGCAATCCTATTTATATTGTCTATGATGGAACCGTAATCAGTGCGCCGACTGTAAAACAGGCAATTACTGACGGCAAATGCGTGATTTCCGGAAGCTTTACCGCAGAGACGGCCAGCAACCTGGCATCCTCTATCCGTATCGGTTCCCTGTCTCTGGAACTGGAAGAGATCCGTTCCAATGTAGTGGGAGCTCAGCTTGGAGAGGAAGCGATCTCTACCAGCCTGACCGCAGGTCTGATTGGTCTGATTATCATAATCATTTTCATGATCTTTGTATACAAGATCCCTGGTCTGATTGCAGGCATTTCTCTGGTCCTCTATACCGGACTGGAACTGGTTGCTCTGAACGCATTTGACATGACCCTGACTCTGTCAGGTATCGCTGGTGTCATCCTGTCTATTGGTATGGCCGTGGATGCCAACGTTATTATTTATGCCCGTATCCGTGAAGAGATTGGTCAGGGAAAAACTGTCCGTGCTGCCATCGACACTGGATTTAAGAAAGCACTCTCAGCCATTATTGACGGCAATATTACCACACTGATTGCCGCATTTGTGCTGAACTTCATGACTACCGGTTCTATCAAAGGATTTGCTCAGACACTGGCTCTTGGTATTGTTCTCTCCATGTTTACTGCCTGCGTTATCTCAAAACTGCTGGTAAACGCGGCCTACGCCCTGGGTATGAAGGATGAGAAATACTTTGGAAAAACAGTCACTTTGCGCACGATCAATTTTATCGGCAAACGCAATATCTGCTCTATCATTGCGATCGTTGTGATTTTGATCGGACCGGCTTCTATGCTGATCAACAAATCTGCCGGCAATGGTGTGTTGAATCTGAGCATGGAGTTCCGCGGAGGTACTTCCACCGATGTGACCTTCAACGAGAACTATTCTATCGCAGACATTGACGCAAACATCAAGCCTGTGATCCAGAATATCATAGGTGATGCCGAGATCCAGGCGCAGAAAGTGGAAGGCGGAAACGAAGTAATCTTCAAGACAAGAGTGCTGACTGTAGATGAACGTCAGCAGCTGGAAGATGATCTGGACAGCAATTTCGGCATTGCCGAATATACTTCCGAGAGCGGACAGACAGAGAAGAGTATCAATTTTGAAACGATTTCTTCCACGATCAGTAATGAGATGCGCAGTGACGCTGTCATCGCAGTTATCGTTGCCGTTATCTGTATGCTGATCTACATCTGGTTCCGATTCTCAGATATCCGTTTTGCAACCAGCGCGGTGCTGGCTCTCTGCCACGATGTACTGGTAGTGCTGGCGTGCTATGCAGCTGTCCGCATTTCTGTGGGCAACACATTCATCGCGTGTATGCTGACGATTGTCGGTTATTCCATCAACGCTACCATTGTAATCTTTGACCGTATCCGTGAAAATCTGAAGATACGGACAAAGACAGATGAACTTTCCGATATCGTAAACAAGAGTATCACTCAGACACTGACCAGAAGTATTTATACTTCTTTCACTACATTTGTAATGATTGCAGCACTTTACATCCTGGGCGTTCCTTCCATCAAAGAGTTCGCTCTGCCGCTGATGGTAGGTATCGTGGCCGGAGGTTATTCATCCGTATGCATCACCGGTTCTCTGTGGTACGTGATGAGATCACATTCTGAGAAAAAGGCTGCAAAGGCCAAATAGTTTAACCTAAATTAACATTAACAGAAAACACCTCTTTGTATTGCCATGCAGAGAGGTGTTTTTTAGACAAGAAGGAACACACATGGAAAAATGGTATGTAGCTGCCAAGCGGGCAGATTTTCATGCTATCGCAGAAAAATTTCATATTGATCCTGTCACGGCAAGACTGATCCGCAACCGGGATCTGATCGGTGATAAAGCGATTGACCGCTATCTGAACGGAACGACCTCTCTGCTTTATCCGCCCCAGATGCTGAAAGGATGCGATGAGGCGGCCACTTTGCTGCAGGAAAAAATAAAACAGAAGAAAAAAATACGGATTATTGGGGATTATGATATTGATGGAGTTAATGCTACCTATATTCTCTATCAGGGGCTGAAACGGCTGGGAGCGGACATCGATTATGAAATTCCGGATCGGATGAAGGACGGATACGGACTGAATCTCCATCTTATTGAGTTGGCTTACCAGGAGAGGGTTGATACAATCCTGACATGTGATAATGGGATTACGGCTCTGGAACAGACAGAATATGCAAAAAATAAGGGAATGACAGTGATTATCACAGATCATCATGAACCACTGTTCGAAGAGAAGGACGGGGAAAAAATATGGCGGCTTCCTTCGTCAGATGTGCTGATTGATCCCAAACTTCCGGACTGCACTTATCCGTTTCCGCATATC
>CAKRNX010000037.1 GCA_934371475.1 uncultured Lachnospiraceae bacterium | reverse complement strand
GAGTATGGAGTTTTCCGCTACAGTCCGGAGAGCGCAGATCAGGAAAAAGAAGTGGCAAGGCTCCTGGCAAAATGCCGGTATGAACTGGAGAGGGGAGAGACTGCACTGTTTCTGGAAGATGCCGGTCAGATGTTTGAAAAGGCAGAACAAAAGGGATTACAGGCAGTTTCCATGGGGGTACTGACGGCGGATCTGCTGTTTCGGACATTGGCGGTGCAACAGCCGGGAAGAGAGATGAAACTCTTTGGCATAAGAGGATTTGGAAAACTGTTTGAGCGAAGCGGATTTTTAACACTGCCAGAGAGCGTAAAAGAATGTATCAGGACAGTCTGGAGGATGGATTGTGACGGAGAAAGAAACAGCTATGTAGAAGAGAGCCTGTGTTATATGATGGCGCATTACGGTGAGAATCTTTCACTGGAAATGTTGGCCGCAAGACAAAGCATCAGCAGTTTTTATCTGAGCCGTCTCTTTAAGCAGGAGCTGGACAGTACATTTCTAAACATCCTGACGGACATCCGGCTGCTGCGGGCTATGGAGCTTATGCGGAATTCGGAGCAGTCCGTGCAGAGCATCTGCGATCAGACCGGTTATCAGAATCCTTCCTATTTTTACAAACTGATTAAAAAGCAGACAGGAATGACCGTGAATGAGCTGAAAAAATGGCTGCGTTAGAAGCGAAAAGAGGATACCCGGACGGATATCCTCTTTTGCTGTGACAATCTGTGAAAATTTTTATTTCCAGAGAGTCGTCTCGATATAGTTTTTGATGATCTGCGGCCATGTGAACCAGTCGTGTCCGCCCTGTACAACATCAATACCGTTGCCGCCGTTGTATTCAATGCCCAGCTCGTCAAATTTCTCAGCAAGACCCAGAGTTGTTCTGTCGGTGTCAGTCTGGTAGGAACTGTTATGGTATGCCATATCAGCCCATCCGGCTGCCAGATAAAGATTAGGAACTTTGTAGGAAGAGTAATCATCCTGCTCAGGCAGATCGAATACAGCAGAACCGCTGAAAATTCCATAATAACCAAACAGTTCCTGATCACGGATCAGCAGTTCGGTAGTAGTCATGCCACCCATGGAAAGGCCTGCGAATGCGCGGCCGGAAGCTTCTTTGGATACATTGTAATTTTCTTCGATATATGGGATCAGATAATTCTTGGTATTATCATAGATTGCGTCATAATCCCAGCCAAACTGAGAGTTGTTCATTTCTACGATAATAAAGGGGTCACACTTGCCTTCAGCAGTCAGACGGTCCGCAATATTGCCGGCATGGCCCTGGTATACCCAGTCAGACTCATCTCCGCCACCGCCGTGGGACAGATACAGCACGTTGTAGGGTTCTTCTCTGTCAGCGTCATAGGAAGCAGGCAGATAGATTTCTACCGGACGCATGACATTATCTGCGCTTAAATAGCTGTTGTGATAAAGGATGCCGCGATCCTCTTCCTTTTCAGCAGGTGTAGCCCAGGTCCAGTCATCCTGAGGAGCCTGTTTGTCTGCATCATAGGGAACATAGAACTGGCTGCGAACCTGATGTCCGCCGATGCTGTTGCACGCCGGCTGATTTTCGGGATCGGTAACGCTCTCGTAATAAGCAGCATCGTTGTAGGAAACATTATACTGATACAGATAATAGCCGCCGGTCAGATCCAGGGTGCAGGTCCATGCGCCGTCTTCATCCTGCTGCATATCAACGATAGCTGCCTGGTCATTGACATGGTAAAGATTGCCGTCTTTGGTCCAGGTGTCAGGTGTGAAGAGGTGATTGCTCAGGCTGTCGCCTTCTTCCAGATTGAGGCCTCCGCCGTAGGCATAATCAGCGTTTTCCTCGTAGAACTGGAAACCGCCTGCTACCTGTACGTTGGTGGCATACTCATTATAATAGCGGAATGTTACGGTGTAGCCGGTAGCAGAATCTTTGTTAGCTTCGACAAATACTCCGCCGGGTGCCAGATCCTGATCCTGGTTTGCTGCGTATACGGTTACGCCTGCAAACAGAATGCTGGTGCATAAAATAGAAGAGACTGCTAATAAGTTTTTGCGTTTCATAAAAAATCCCCTTTCTTAGTTAAAAAAAGTAAATTGTATCATAGCAATTCTTCGTGATTGAATTGCTATAGAGTGTGTTGAAAAGGTTTCTCACAAACTGAAAAATTCGGTTCATGAAAGTGATTTTCAAACACGCTCCGGGACCCAGCAGAAAAGCGGATATGATAAAAGCGGAATATCCGTTGTGGAGTACTCTGCAGGATCAAAATTTGCAACAGAAATGTTCTGCTGTCTGATAGCATTACTATAGCTGTTTTGGAGTGTGGAAACAAGAAAGGGAATTGCTGTATTTGCGTGTATTCTTGATGCAAATCAGATGAAAAATCTTGTACAGTTATATGCAATCTTGCGGTAAAAATCTCCAATATTTCACCAGTTGAAATTCTGTCGGTTTTATAATACAATAATCTGTAATGGTCTGTTTACAGGGACAGTACGGTGATTCAAAAATGCCGGAGGCTATATCAGATGGGGATTGACTCCCACCACTGATCCTAACTTGCTTTCCGTCACCTATAGAGGTGGGAGTCACTTTCCCATCTGATGTACTGTATCGGCAAAAGATTTCCTGGCAGAAATGCTATGATTAACAACAGAAATGAGGAATGAGATGCGCTGGAATAAATTTAGATTAAAAACATTATCTTCTGTAGAAGATATCGTGATTTCTTCTCTGGCAGATGCAGGGGTAGAAGGTGTGGAGATTGAGGATAAGGTGCCGCTGACGCAGCAGGACAAACAGCAGATGTTTGTGGATATTCTTCCGGACGGGCCGGAGGATGACGGAGTCGCCTATCTGGATTTTTATCTGGAAGAAGATGCAGATAAGGAAGAGATCCTCAGACGTGTCAAAGAGGAGCTTGATGACCTGCGCCAGTTTATGGATATTGGTGAGTGCAGCATTGAGGAGTCCTGGACGGAGGATAAGGACTGGATTAACAACTGGAAACAGTATTTCCATCAGTTTTATGTGGACGATATTCTGATTATTCCTTCGTGGGAGCAGGTCAAGCCGGAAGATCAGGACAAGATGGTGATCCACATTGATCCGGGTACTGCATTTGGTACAGGAATGCATGAGACAACGCAGCTTTGCATGCGTCAGCTGAAAAAATATGTGACGCCGGAAACGGAACTTCTGGATGTGGGCACCGGCAGCGGCATTCTTTCTATCGTGGCGCTCAAGCTGGGAGCGAAGCATGCGCTGGGCACAGATCTGGATCCGTGCGCAATTTCCGCGACGCGGGAAAATCTGGAAGTGAATCAGATCCCGGAAGGCTCCATGGATGTGATGATTGGCAATATTATTGACGACAAAGCAGTTCAGGATCAGGTCGGATATGAAAAATACGATATTGTGGCAGCCAATATTCTGGCGGATGTTCTGGTGGCATTAACGCCGGTGATTGTCCATCAGATGAAAAAAGGCGGGATCTACATTACCTCCGGTATCCTGGATGAGAAGGAAGAGCTTGTAACCAGAGCAGTGAAGGAGGCCGGACTTGAGCTGGGGGAAGTGACACATCAGGGAGAGTGGGTGTCAGTTACGGCCAGAAAGGCTTAAGGCATGTATCATTTTTTTGTGGCTCCGGAGCAGATAGGAGAAAAGGAAATTGTAATCACGGGACCGGATGTGAACCATATCCGGAATGTGCTGCGGATGAAGCCGGGCGAGCAGGTAAGGCTTTGCACGGGGTTAGATAATAAGGATTACCGCTGTGAGATTTCTCAGATTGAGGAAGATTGTGTCCGGGCTTCCATCATGTGGGTGGAGGAGAGCGGAGTGGAACTGCCTTCACGGATTTATCTGTTTCAGGGACTTCCCAAGAGTGACAAGATGGAGCTGATTATACAGAAGGCGGTAGAGTTGGGTGTGTATCAGATCATTCCCATGGCCACCAAGCGGGCAGTTGTGAAATTGGATGTCAAAAAAGAAGAAAACAAGAGAAAACGCTGGAATGCGATCTCCGAAAGCGCAGCAAAACAGTCCAAGCGAATGATCATTCCGGAGGTGACTCCGGTGATGACGTTTGCACAGGCACTGGAGTATGCCGGATCGCTGAATGTCAATTTATTGCCCTATGAGCGGGCGGAAGATATGGAAAAAACGCGGCAGATCATCGGATCAATCCGACCGGGAGAGTCAGTGGGAATTTTTATCGGACCGGAAGGCGGATTTGACGAGGCAGAGGTAGAGCAGGCACTGAGTCTTGGGATGAGGGCTATCACTCTGGGCAGAAAGATCCTGCGCACAGAGACGGCAGGAATGATGGTACTGTCTGTACTGACATTCTGTCTGGAGGAAAAGTAACGGAAAACAGGGGAGAATGATGGAAGCATATTTAGATAATTCAGCGACAACACGCTGTCTGGAGAGTGTAAAGGATCTTGTGGTGAAAACCATGATGGAGGATTTCGGCAATCCATCGTCACGCCATATGAAGGGAGTAGAAGCGGAAAAATATCTCCGGGAAGCAAGAGAACAGATTGCGTCTACCATGAAGGTAAGTGAAAAAGAGATTTTTTTCACATCCGGCGGAACAGAGTCCAACAACTGGGCGTTGATCGGCGCGGCTCTGGCAAATCGGCGTGCCGGAATGCATATCATTACCACGGCGATTGAACATGCGGCGGTGATTCAGCCCATGATGTTTCTGCAGGAGATGGGATTTCGTGTCACATTTCTGCCGGTAGACCGACAGGGGCAGGTGGATCTGGATCAGCTGAGGGAGGCATTGGATGAGGAGACGATTCTGGTTTCCGCGATGTTTGTCAACAATGAGATGGGAGCTGTGGAACCGATCGCACAGATCGGAAAAATAATCAAAGAATATAATCCGGGAATTCTGTTTCATGTAGATGCGATCCAGGCTTACGGGAAATTCCGGATCCTGCCTAAAAAAATGAATATCGATATGCTCTCGGTCAGTGGTCATAAGATTCACGGTCCCAAGGGCGTCGGGTTTCTCTATGTAAAAGAAAAGACAAAACTGCATCCGCTGATTCTGGGAGGCGGGCAGCAGAGAGGAATGCGATCCGGTACAGACAATGTGCCGGGGATTGCGGGACTTGGTGCGGCAGCTGCGGAGGCTTACCGGAACTTTGATGAAAAACGGGCACATCTGGAGAAACTGAAACATTATCTGATTGAGGGGATCAGTCAGATAGAAGGGACGCAGGTGAACAGCGGCGAAGGTGAAAACTGGGCACCGCATATTGTCAGTGTCAGCTTCCGGGGAGTGCGCAGCGAAGTGTTGCTTCATGCGCTGGAGGAGAGAGAGATTTATGTATCTTCCGGTTCGGCGTGCTCTTCTAATAAGAAGCTTCCGGTAAGCACGGTGCTCAGAGAGATCCACCTGGATCATGATTTGCTGGATTCGACAATTCGTTTCAGTTTCTGCGAACAGAATACGATAGAAGAGGTTACTTACTGCCTGAGCGTGCTGCGGGAGCTGCTGCCTGTGCTGCGGCGGTTTATCAGGCATTAGAAAAGAGGAAAATTTATGTTTAAAACATTTTTAATCAAGTACGGCGAGATCGGCATCAAGGGGAAGAACAGATATCTCTTTGAGGAAGCGCTGGTAAAGCAGATTGAGCATGCGTTAAGCAAGGTGGACGGAACTTTCCATACCTACCGGGAGCAGGGACGTATCTACATTGATGCGGAAGGGCTGTATGATTTTGACGAGACCGTCGAGGCTTTGCAGAGGGTGTTCGGTATCGTGGGTATCTGTCCGGTTATGAAAACAGATGACAGGGGACTGGAGGAGCTGGGTAATGATGTGATTGAGTTCCTCACAGAAGTGTATGATATGAAAGACCAGACGTTCAAGGTCAATACAAGAAGAGCAAGAAAAAATTATCCGTCCGAGTCCATGGCCGTGAATGCATATCTGGGCGAGAGGATCCTGGAGGCGTTTCCGGGCGTTTCTGTGGATGTTCACAATCCGGACATTATGGTTTATGTGGAGATCCGGAAGGAAATTTATATCTATTCCAAGATCATTCCGGGACCGGGAGGAATGCCGGTGGGAACCAACGGCAAAGCGATGCTGCTGCTTTCCGGCGGTATTGACAGTCCGGTGGCCGGATATATGATCGCCAAAAGAGGCGTGACACTGGATGCCACTTATTTTCATGCGCCGCCCTATACGAGTGAGCGTGCAAAACAGAAAGTAGTGGACCTGGCAAAGCTGGTGGCTCGCTATTCCGGTCCGATCAACCTGCATGTGGTCAATTTTACGGACATTCAGCTCTATATTTATGAGAAATGCCCGCACGATGAGCTGACGATTATCATGAGACGTTATATGATGATGATTGCCGAGTATTTTGCGAATGAGAACAAATGCTTGGGACTGGTAACAGGAGAGAGCATTGGTCAGGTGGCAAGTCAGACCATGCAGAGCCTGGCGGCCACTAATGAAGTGTGTACGATGCCGGTGTTCCGGCCGCTGATCGCGTTTGACAAGCAGGATATTGTCGATATTTCCGAGAAGATCGACACGTATGAGACGTCAATTCTTCCCTTTGAAGATTGCTGTACCATTTTTGTGGCAAAACATCCGGTGACAAAGCCCAATCTGAAGGCCATCAAGCGTTCGGAACGCAAGCTGGAAGAAAAGATTGATGAGCTGGTAAAGACGGCGATTGATACGACAGAAGTGATCCATATCGAGTAGACAGAAAGCAGCTGCCTGTGAGGCAGTGAAGTTTGTTGTCAGCAGAATATCTGCAAATGACAATGAAAATGTGCAGCTGGCAGAGAATGCGGGGCATTTCTGAATCTGCGGATCTGCCGGCTGAAATATGCAAAAAAAGAACTCCTGCAAAACAGGGCATACAGGAGTGGCAATGCTCTGGTTCACAGCAGTTCCCGGTGATTTGGCCGTGCTGGCAATTATTTTGCCGGATTAATCAGATATGGTTTCAGTGTCTCAAGGATCTCGTCAAGATCATCTTCTGCATGGATGCTCAGATCGATGGGCTTGGACAGATCCAGGCTGAAAATCCCCATGATGGATTTGGCATCGATCACATATCTTCCAGATACTAAATCAAAATCATAATTAAATTTTGTAATATCATTGACGAAGGATTTTACCTTATCAATAGAATTTAATGAAATCTGAACTGTTTTCATCGTAGTTTCCTCCATGAGTAGTTAGTAAATTTATATGTTTATCTTACCTTTTGTGTTTGTAAAAGTCAAGATGAAAACCGAAGGATGTTGCAGTTCAAACGTGCGTGCGAACTGTTGTAATATCAGATGTGTGGTGATTCACACCTGCGCACCTCGCAGGACAGAAAAGTATCCTCCGGGTATACCATGATGCCATGCGGCAGAATGGAGGGAACTGCTGACGCAGCCTGCTCGCGCGCGGAACAAAAGCTGTGCCGCCAAAATAGTGGCCCGCGGGGTGCGCAAAGCACACTTTTGTTAGTAAAATAGAAAAAGGAGATCCTCATGAAAAAAACAGAAAAGAAAACAGCTGCACTTCATAATCTGGGATGCAAGGTAAATGCGTATGAAATGGAAGCGATGCAGCAGCAGCTTGAACAGGCGGGATATGAGATCGTTCCTTTTGAACCCGGAGCGGATGTCTATGTGATCAATACCTGTTCTGTGACAAATATGGCAGACCGTAAATCCAGACAGATGCTGCATAAAGCGAAAAAGATGAATCCGAACGCTGTGATTGTGGCGACCGGCTGTTACGTGCAGACTGCCGCAGAGCGCACGGGGCTGGCGGTTGAGGCAGACATTATTCTGGGTAATAATAAAAAGAAGGAACTCGTTCAGGCTCTGGAAGCGTATCGGCAGGAACAGGGCGGCAGCGAGACGGAGATCTGCCAGGAGAGTCAGGTACACCGGGATATCATTGATATCAATCATACAAAGGAGTATGAGGAGCTTTCGATTTCCCGGACGGAAGAGCATACCAGGGCCTATATCAAGGTGCAGGACGGATGCAACCAGTTCTGCAGTTATTGTATTATTCCCTACGCGCGGGGACGGGCAAGGAGCCGCAGTCTCTCTGAGGTGAGTGCCGAAGTAAGGCGGCTGGCAGAAAGCGGCGTGCGCGAGGTGGTGCTGACGGGGATCCATTTGAGTTCCTACGGGACAGATCAGGGTACCGATCTGCTGAGTCTGATCCGCGCCGTGCATGAGATCGAGAGGATTGACAGGATCAGGCTGGGATCATTGGAGCCGGGGATTGTGACAGAAGAGTTTGCGCAGGCGCTTTCCAGGCTTCCTAAGATGTGCCCTCATTTCCACCTGTCGCTGCAGAGCGGGTGTGATACAGTACTTCAGCGGATGAATCGCCGGTACAATACCGCAGAGTATCTTCTGCGCTGTGAAATCCTGAGAAAATATTTTGATCATCCGGCTCTGACGACAGATGTGATTGTGGGGTTTCCGGGCGAGACAGAGGAAGAATTTGCACAGACGGTGGAGTTTCTGAAGAAAGTGAGGTTTTATGAGACTCATATTTTCAAATATTCGCGGAGAGAAGGAACCAGAGCAGCACGGATGCCGCAGCAGATCACAGAGACGGTAAAAGGAGAGCGCAGCGATGTGCTTCTTGAGCTGAACCGTCAGAACAAAGCGGAGTTTGAACGCTCATGGATCGAAAAACAGGTACAGGTGCTGCTGGAGGAGAAGGATTTTCTGAACGGGGCGGAGTATTATACGGGATATACAAAAGAGTATATCCGCGTTGCTGTGGCGGCTGTGCCCGGAGAACAGAGAGAAAATCAGATTTGCGAGGGGATACTCTTGAAGGCAGATCTGCCGGAAGGATATCTTCTGCTGCAGCCTTCATGTTAAGTCCTGCTTCGCAAAAGACGGCTGCGCATTCCTGATGAGTGAACAGCAATTCTGTATCTATGGAAAATGATGCTGTAGAAAAAGGATTGATTAATTGGTTTATTTATATTACAATAAACTGGAATTGATTGTGAAATACGAAAAGGCGGGCTGAGAATGCCGCCTGAGTAAAAGTAAGGGCGTGATGAGATGGCAGAGATCAATAATACACAATATTTTAATGTCAGTGCGGATCCGGAGACCAGAGTAAAGACAGTTCTGGAAGTGGTTTACGAGGCGATGGCAGAGAAGGGATATAATCCGGTTAACCAGATGGTAGGGTATATTATGTCCGGAGATCCAACCTACATTACCAGTCACAAAAATGCGCGCAGCATGATTATGAAGGTGGAGCGGGATGAGCTGGTAGAAGAACTGCTGAAGGAGTATATCAGGAACAAATCATGGCAAAAGAGATTGTGATAGGGCTGGATTTCGGTTCAAAGACAGTGGGCGTGGCGGTCAGCGACGGTCTGGGTTTGACGGCACAGGGCGTGGAGATTATCCGGAGAGATTCTGAGAACAAGCTGCGCAGGACTCTGGCGAGGATCGAAGAGCTGATCAGTCAGTACGGTGTAAGCAGGATAGTGCTGGGATTCCCCAAAAATATGAACAATACGATCGGTGATCGGGCGGAAAAATCACTGGCGTTCAAGGAGATGCTGGAGCGCAGGACAGGTCTGCCCGTTGTGATGTGGGATGAGAGACTGACGACGGTTTCTGCAAACAGAACCCTGATGGAGGCCGGTGTGCGAAGAGAAAAACGGAAAGATTACGTAGATCAGATTGCGGCGGTGTATATTCTGCAGGGATATCTGGACAGCCTGGCTTTTCAGGCCCAACAGAAGGTAGAAGAGGAATAATATGGAAAAAATAAAATTTGCGCTGGCAGGCGAAGAAGGCACGGCGGAGTTCTATGTCCTGGAGCAGACAACGATCGGAGGGATCAGTTATCTTCTCGTGACAGAGACAGAGGAAGATGACGGGGAAGCCTGGATTTTAAAGGATATCTCAGGAGACGGAGAGACAGAAGCATTATATGAAATGGTAGAGGACGATGGAGAGCTGGAAGCAGTAGGACGTGTGTTCTCTGAGATGTTGGATGATGTAGATCTGGAACGGTAATATCAGATCAGGAAGAATGAGCGGTCAGAGAGCTGTCGGAGCGGAGGACGGCTGATGACGCACGGAATATTTTTGGAGGTGTATTTTGAAAATCGTTAAAAACTCAAAATTGCGTATTATCCCGTTGGGCGGATTAGAGCAGATCGGTATGAATATTACTGCCTTTGAGTACGGAGACAGTATTATTGTAGTGGACTGCGGTCTGGCATTCCCGGAGGACGATATGCTGGGGATTGACCTTGTAATCCCGGATATCAGTTACCTGAAGGATAATATTGACAGAGTGAAGGGATTTGTGTTCACGCACGGACATGAGGATCACATTGGAGCCCTTCCCTACGTACTGAAGGAGATTAATCTACCCATCTATGCAACAAAGTTGACAATGGGACTGATTGAGCATAAGTTAAAAGAGCATAATCTGACCCGCAGTACCAAGAGAAAAGTGGTAAAACCGGGACAGTCCATCAATCTGGGAGAATTCCGGATTGAATTTATCAAGACAAATCACAGTATCCAAGATGCGGTGGCGCTGGCAATCTATTCCCCGGCGGGCGTAGTGGTTCACACAGGAGACTTTAAAGTAGATTATACACCGGTATTCGGCGATGCGATTGACCTGCAGCGCTTTGCCGAGATCGGCAAAAAAGGTGTGCTGGCGCTGATGTGTGACAGTACGAATGCAGAGCGCAAGGGATTTACGGCGTCCGAACGTACTGTAGGGCGCACGTTTGATAATATTTTTTCCGAGCATACCAATACCAGAATTATCATAGCAACATTTGCATCGAATGTGGACCGTGTGCAGCAGATTATTAATTCCGCCTACAAATTTGGCAGAAAAGTAGTGATTGAAGGCCGCAGCATGGTCAATGTGATCTCGACGGCGGCAGAGCTTGGATACCTGAATATCCCTGATAATACGCTGATTGATCTGGAACAGATGAAGAATTATCCGGATGAGCAGATGGTGCTGATTACGACCGGCAGCCAGGGCGAATCCATGGCAGCTCTTTCCAGAATGGCTGCCAATATGCATAAAAAAGTCATGATCAAACCGGGTGATACGGTTATTTTTAGTTCCAATCCGATTCCCGGAAACGAAAAGGCCGTATCTAAAGTCATCAATGAGCTGTGCATGAAGGGTGCAGACGTGATTTTCCAGGATGCCCATGTATCCGGTCATGCCTGCCAGGAAGAGATCAAGCTGATCTACACACTGGTGAAACCCAGATATGCAATCCCGGTACACGGAGAGTACCGTCATCTGAAAGCGCAGGCACAGTTGGTAAATAGCCTCGGCATTGAGAAGGATCATATTTTTATTCTCAAGAGCGGCGATGTGCTGGAGATGTCCGAGGAGAAGGCATCTATTGTGGGGCATGTGCAGACGGGGGCGATCCTTGTG
This sequence comes from uncultured Lachnospiraceae bacterium, assembly GCA_934371475.1. Classification (GTDB taxonomy): domain Bacteria; phylum Bacillota; class Clostridia; order Lachnospirales; family Lachnospiraceae; genus Merdiplasma. The sequence goes on along the minus strand of CAKRNX010000037.1, from coordinate 6,491 downwards.
GATGGTCTTGGCGTGGGTGATGTCGGTAATATTGTGTTGCGTGACAGGCAGCATCTGGCAGAGGACGGTATCCTGATTGTGGTACTGACTCTGGGCAAGTACAGCAATCAGGTGCTGGCAGGACCGGATATTGTGTCCCGCGGTTTTGTCTACGTGAGAGAGTCAGAGGATCTGATGGACGAGGCTCGTTCCGTGGTGAATAATGCGCTGATGAACTGCCTTGACCGAAAGATGACAGACTGGGGCAAGATCAAAAATTCTGCCAGGGATTCGCTGAGCGAGTTTCTCTGGAAGAGAACAAAGAGAAGTCCTATGATTCTTCCTATTATTATGGAAGTAGACGAGTAATCTGGATATAATAAGACACACGAGGATTGAGCGGGCTGCCGCGGGATCAGATCGATCCTGCAGCGGCCCGATGCAGCGTTTGGAGGAAAACGGGATGATGAGCAGTGAAGTAGAAGCATGTACCAGAGCATTGATGGAAGCCATACGGAACAGTGTGGAATATCGGAACTTTGAACAGTGCCGCGAGCAGGTACGCCAGCAGCCGGAGCTGAGAAAAATCATTGATGAATTTCGCAGGGAAACATATCTGCTGCAAAATTCCAACTCTTCGCTGGATCTGGCTGACGAGATGAAGCGTCTTTATGAAAAACGTCGGGAGATCCGCAAAAATAAAGTGGTATCGGATTATCTGTCTGCGGAGGTGGGGATTTGCAGGATGCTGCAGAAGATCAGCATGGAAGTGATGAATGTGACGGATCTGGAACTGGACGGTCTGACAGATGTGATTTCAGTCTGATGACGGGGATATGGGGAAGCGACCGAAACGGAGTGTAGATTGCGCAGCACGCAGAGAAGAGACAGGCTGCTTCCGGAACATGTTTTAAGATATAGACGACAGGGGAAATGTAATGATTGTAGATGAGCGCATGATTACCTATATTAATTCGCTGGATGGCGGAAACGGTGAATTTCTGGACAGCCTGGAGAGACAGGCGATGGAGGATAAAGTTCCGATTATCCGTCACGAAATGCAGAGTTTTCTTCGGGTTTTTCTGGCGCTGAAAAAACCGAAAAAGATTCTGGAAGTCGGGACAGCAGTGGGATTTTCCGCACTTCTGATGGCGGAATATACCGATGAGGACTGCAAGATTACAACGATTGAAAAATATGAAAAGCGTGTTCCCATTGCCAGGGAAAATTTTGCCGGAAGCAGGTATGGAGCACGCATTACGCTGCTGGAGGGTGATGCACTGGATATTTTAAGAGAGCTGACCGGCACGTATGATTTTATTTTCATGGATGCGGCGAAAGGGCAGTATATCCATTTCCTGCCGGAGACGCTGCGCCTGTTGGCTCCCGGCGGTGTCATGATATCAGACAATGTCCTGCAGGACGGAGATATTATCGAGTCCCACTATGCGGTGGAGCGCCGAAACAGGACAATTTATAAAAGAATGAGAGATTATCTGTATGAACTGAAACATACGGAAGGACTGATCACTTCTATTGTGCCCATCGGCGACGGAGCCGCGGTGAGCATTAAGGCTGAGTGAGAAATGGAGGGAATATGATGAGACATCCTGAGCTGCTGATACCGGCAAGCTGTCTGGAGGTACTGAAAACAGCTGTCATGTTTGGCGCTGATGCCGTGTATATCGGAGGGGAAGCGTTCGGACTGAGAGCAAAAGCAAAAAATTTTTCGCTGGATGATATGCGTGAGGGAATCGCGTTTGCCCATGCGCACGGAGTGAAAGTTTATGTGACGGCAAACATTCTGGCGCACAATGCGGATCTGCCCGGCGTGGAAGAATATTTCCGGGAACTGGGAGAGATTGAACCGGATGCACTGATTATCGCAGATCCTGGCGTGTTCATGACGGCAAAGAGAGTCTGTCCGGAGATTGAACGCCATGTGAGCACGCAGGCCAACAATGTCAATTATGAGACATTCCGCTTCTGGCATGAACTGGGAGCCAAGAGAGTTGTCTGCGGACGGGAACTGTCCCTGGAAGAGATCCGCCAGATCCGGGCGCATATTCCAGACGACCTGGAGATTGAGACATTCATTCACGGAGCCATGTGCATTTCTTACTCCGGAAGATGTCTGCTGAGCAATTTCCTGGCCGGACGGGATGCCAACCGGGGAGCATGTACGCATCCCTGCCGCTGGAAATATTCAATTGTGGAAGAGACCAGACCCGGAGAGTATATGCCGGTGTATGAGAATGAGAGGGGGACTTACATTTTCAATTCCAAAGATCTGTGCATGATTGAGCATATTCCGGACATCTTAAATGCAGGAATTGACAGTCTGAAAATTGAGGGGCGGATGAAGACCGCACTGTATGTGGCGACAGTAGCGCGGACGTATCGAAAGGCCATTGACGATTATCAGAAAGATCCTGCCCTTTATGAGAAGAATATGGATTGGTATCGGGAGCAGATTTCCAACTGCACCTACCGGCAGTTTACGACAGGATTTTTTTATGGAAAGCCAGATGAGACGGCACAGATCTACGACAGCAATACGTATATCAAAGAATATCTGGGAATGATAGAGCAGGTAAATCCGGACGGATCTTATCAGATTGAGCAGAAAAATAAATTTTCTGTCGGCGAGATGATTGAAATTATGAAGCCGGACGGACGAAATCTGGAAGTGCCGGTGCTCGAGATAAGAAATGAGGACGGTGATAATATGGAAAGCGCTCCGCACCCCAGACAGCGCCTCTTTATTCGACTGGGGGGCGAGGCCGAGCAGTATGATATTCTGCGAAGAAAAGAGTAGTATATCGGATGTGAGAATATGCCCACATCTGATATAGCTTCCAGCAAGACGCACCTTGTCCGGTCTGCCAGATAGGAACAATTTATTCTTAACTTTTCTCAATATGTATGTTATAGTTAATGCCATAGGGTAAAATCTATGTAAGTAAAAAAGAATAGAGCGGCACGTAGGAGGAGATTATGAATGTGCAAATGATATTGTCACTGATGGGCGGTATTGGTTTGTTCCTGTATGGAATGAATCTGCTGAGCTCATCCCTGCAGCAGATCGCCGGAGGCAGTCTGGAAAGGACTCTGGAGAAGCTTACCAACAGCAAGCTGAAGGCATTCCTGCTGGGAACCGGTGTGACGGCGGTCATACAGAGTTCCGGTGCGACAACGATTATGCTGGTCGGTTTTGTAAATGCAGGGATCATGAAACTTGTACAGGCTATTCCGGTGATGATGGGTGCCAATATTGGTACGACCGTGACAGCACAGATTTTGCGGCTGGCAGATGTGAATGGGGCAGGAAATACGCTGGTGTCCCTGCTGAAGCCATCGTCTTTCGCACCGTTTCTGGTTATGGTGGGTGCATTTGTGCTCCTTTGTTCCAAAAAGAAAAAGACCAGGGGCATCGCATCTATTTTTGTCGGATTTGGTATTCTGTTCGTGGGAATGTCTACGATGGAGACGGCACTGGATCCCCTCAAAGAATCTGAACAGTTTATGAATCTGTTTATGATGTTTAAGAATCCTCTGCTGGCGATGCTGTTAGGTATTCTTGTAACAACAATTCTGCAGAGTTCTTCCGCATCAGTCGGTATTCTGCAGGCACTGGCTTCCACAGGCAGTGTGACATTTTCCATGGCAGCGCCGATTATTATCGGACAGAATATCGGTAAATGTGTTCCGGTTGTGCTGGCCAGTATCGGAACGAACAAAAAGGCAAAGAGAGTTGTCTGTGTTGATATTCTGATGAACAGTATCAATGCTGTGCTGTTTCTTGTAGTGATTTACGGATATCAGACGCTGATGGGATTCCCATTCTGGAATTCTGTGATGACGAGAGGTTCAATCGCCAACTTTCACAGTCTGTTCAATATTGTGATGAGTCTGGTTATGTATCCGTTTACAGCCAAACTTGCAAAGGCCGCAGAGAATATTATCAAAGATGGGGCGCCCAGCCGAATGGATTCCTGTCTGGCATTGCTGGATCCTATTTTTGAGAAATCTCCGGCACTGGCACTGGATCAGTGTAAAAAGGTAGTCTGTGCGATGGGCGAGACGGTAGAAGAAAATCTGCAGATGGCAATTGAGCTGTCGGTGAATTATGATGAGAAGCTCCATGAGAAGCTGGAGCAGAATGAGCTGTTCCTCGATAAGGCTGAGACAGCGCTTGGGGATTACATGGTCAAGGTAAATGCCCACAGTATTAATAAGGCTGAGAACAGACTTTATACGGAGATGCTTAACTGTGTGGGCGATTTTGAACGTATCGGAGACCACTGTGTGAATATTGCCGAGGTGGGCCAGTACAATAAAGAGCAGAATATCGACTTTACCGAAGATGGTCTTGCAGAGCTGAAGACGCTGGCGGATGCCACTTCCAGGATCCTTAATATGACAGTCAGTGCGTTTAAGGGTGACGATATCATGGCGGCATACCGGGTGGAGCCGCTCGAAGAGGTTATTGACGGCATCAAAGAGATGTTGAAAAATCATCATATTGACCGCCTGCAGAAGGGAACCTGCGGTGTGCAGGCAGGTATTTCCTTCCTGGAGATTCTGACTGCGATGGAGCGTATTTCGGATCACTGTTCCAGTATTGCGATTTATGTGATCCAGCGCATCAGCGGCGATATGTTTATCGACAAGCATGAGGCGGCACACAGGATGCATACTGGAGATTCAGAAGAATACCGTGCGCTGTTTGCCTATTATAAACAGCAGTATTTTGACCCGCTCGATTACAGCGGAAAAGAAAAAGGGACAACAGAACAGTAAGCAGCAGTGCAGACACATTTGGACACAAGGCATCATAGAATGGAGTAAAACCCCCTTCGAGGTGCCTTTTGAAAACTTTTCCAAAGCCGCTGTCGCAGGAAGAGGAAGCATATTATCTTTGGCAGTACCGCAATGGGGATGCAGAAGCCAGAAATATTCTGATTGAGCGCAATCTCCGGCTGGTAGCCCATGTGGCCCGTAAATATCAGGGGGCTGACACTGAGCAGGATGAGCTGATTTCTGTGGGGATTATCGGACTGATCAAAGCAGTATCTACATTTGACTGTGAGAAGAACAGCCGTCTGGCCACTTATGCGGCCAGATGTATCGAAAATGAACTCCTGATGATGATGCGGGTCAAAAAGAAGCAGTCCAGGGAGGTGTCGATCTATGAAAAGATCGGCATTGACCAGGAGGGGCGGGAACTTCGGCTGATGGATGTGCTGGAGAGTGAGCCGATAGATGTGCTGCAGGAACTCGAACTTCAAAAAAATATAAAAAAGCTGTACGAATATCTGGATCAGGTGCTGGACAGCCGGGAGCGTCAGGTCATTGCAGTCCGTTACGGGCTGGGAGGCAGACGGGAAATGACGCAGCGTGAAATCGCCAGTCAGTTGGGGATCAGCCGTTCCTATGTATCCAGGATTGAAAAAAATGCATTGGAGAAGCTGAGGGAGTGCTTTGAATGAAAATCAGGATCTGCTACCGGGAATATCAGGGGGAAAAGACAAGTCAGCATCAGATGGCTCATCGTCTGTTAGAAGAAATGCTGGAGAAGGAGGGGGTGAACTCTCCTTTTTCTTATGGAAAAGAAAAGGGAGGCAAACCTTTTCTGACAGAGCGGCCAGAGATAAAGTTTAATATCAGCCACTGTCCGGTATGCGTAGCCTGTGCAGTGGGGGATGTACCGATAGGGATTGATGTGGAACGCAGATTTCCCTGGAAAGAAAAGCTGGCGCAGCGAAGCGCTCATCCGCAGGAGTATCGGGATCTGAAAGCGCTGCCGGTGCAGATGGCGCAGGCGGCGCTTGGAATAATCTGGAGCGGAAAGGAGAGTTACCTGAAATGCATCGGAACCGGACTGAGGCGGGATCTTCGCACATTCCGGGTATGGTTTCCGGATATGATGGCAGAATCCTTCCGTCAGGAACCGCTGAGGGACAGGGAGAATACAGATCAGACAGAGCATATATTTCGTCCATGGCAGTCAAACTATCTCTGCCGGATAGATGGCCGGGAATGGCAGTTTGGGATGCTTCAGACAGAAGAGTATACACTTTCCGTCTGTGCTCCGCCGGGTACAGAGTGGGAGATACAAGAGAAAAGATAAGAGCGGAAGACATGAGTGCTCCAGGCAGCGAAGTATTTGAGGCTGTGGACAGGGTGCGGTATTCAATAGAATAATGTCGGTCTTGCTCTTTTTTTATATCTGTGATATAGTAAACATACGTATTTTTATTATCACATTTCATATATAAGAATATCAAAACAGTTTTGAAACATTGCATTTCTACGATCTGCTAATCGCATTTTACAGAGAAATTTCTTTCATTCAGTCAAAATTTTCACAGATTGAACCCCATAGTTTACAAAAAATCTTTTTAAGCACATTTTAGAGCGTGTTTGAAAAAACATTTCCGCGATCTGCGAGCCCCACTTTGCGGTATATTTTGCCCTTATTCGGTTGACGTAGCCCCGCTACGCCGCCC
>CAKRNX010000036.1 GCA_934371475.1 uncultured Lachnospiraceae bacterium | reverse complement strand
TTTTTTTATTCTGGAACATGCGGGGCACAGACATTACCATGTGATCCACAGCTGGCTGGATGATCAGATTCCGTTTTGCGAGTATTTTATTATTCCTTATCTGCTTTGGTTTTTCTATATCGCAGCAGGTGTGATATGGTTTATAGTGAAATGTGAGGACCGGAGGGAGTATTATCAGCTGATATCGGTGCTGGCGATTGGGATGACAGTGTTTCTGGTGGTAAGCTGTGTATATCCGAACAAGCAGGATTTACGGCCTGCCGTGTTTGCCCGGGACAATATTTTTACACAGATGGTTCAGATGATATATCAGATGGATACACCCACAAATGTACTGCCAAGTATCCATGTGTTTAATTCACTGGTCATGTTTTATGCGATACACGGCAATGAGAAGCTGCGCAGCAACAGGCCGGTTTACATAGGATCCGGGATATTGACAGTAATGATTGTGCTTTCTACGATGTTCTTAAAACAGCATTCGGTAGTAGATGTATCTCTGGGTGTATTGATGAGTGTGGCAGTACAGATGTTCTGCGAACACGTATTTCAGGGTGAGGGCAGCGAATACCGCAAGGATGATCTGAGACGGATTTATTAGGCATACAGGCAAAAGATATACCGGGATGGCTGACGATAGTCAGTGTCCCGTTTTTTGCGTGAGAGAGGAGAAGAGTATGGAACCAATGTTTACGAGAAAGCAGCTGAAAGCGCTGATTGTTCCGCTGGTGATCGAACAGATCCTGGCTATGACCGTGGGAATCGCGGATACGATGATGGTGTCTTATGCCGGGGAGGCGGCTATATCCGGTGTGTCGCTGGTAGATATGATTAATACGCTTCTGATCGGTATTTTTTCAGCAGTTGCGACAGGAGGGGCTGTGATTGTCTCTCAGTATCTTGGCAGCAGAAACAAAGAACGTGCCTGCGAGGCGGCGAGCCAGCTGATGATGGTGACTGCCGTCATGTCCGTAATTATTATGGGGGCATGTCTGTTTTTCAGGGAACATATGCTGCGGCTCCTGTTTGGATCTATTGAGAATGATGTGATGGAGAATGCGCTGACTTACCTGATTCTTTCCGCCTATTCGTATCCATTTCTGGCGATTTATAATGCGGGGGCGGCAGTTTACCGTTCCATGGGAAATTCTAAAACTCCTATGTATATTTCAGCCGGTATGAATGTCATTAATATTGTAGGGAACGGGATCCTGATTTTCGGTTTGCAGATGGGCGTAGCCGGAGCTGCGATCGCCACGCTGATCTCAAGGGCTGTGGCAGCAGTGATTCAGACGGTGCTGGTTTGTCAGAAGAAACACCAGGTTTATGTGGAAGCAAAAGATATATTCCGGGTTGACGGCGGCATGATCCGCAGGATTTTGACAATTGCACTGCCCAATGGTCTTGAGAGCGCCGTATTCCAGGGTGGCCGTGTAATAGTGGTGAGTATTATCGCCGGCTTTGGCACGGCGCAGATTGCAGCTAACGGAGTGGCCAACAGTCTGGACGGTATGGGGATTTTGGGCGGAAACGCCATGAATCTGGCTATGATTACGGTAGTGGGGCAGTGCGTGGGAGCCGGGGATACGAAGCAGGCGATCGATTACACAAAGCGTCTGCTGAAGATTACATATATGATCATTGGCTGTACGTGTATTGCGATCGTGCTGGCGCTTAATCCGATCCTCAGTATTTACACGCTCTCAGATGAAGCGCGCTGGTATTCGCAGGTACTGGTGCTGATCCATGACTGCTGTGCAATTTTCCTGTGGCCGGTGGCATTTACGCTTTCCTATGCGCTGCGTGCGGCGGGAGACGTAAAGTTCACTACATTTATCTCTCTGTTTTCCATGGTGTTGTTCCGGATTATCTTTAGTGTGATCTTGGGTATTCAGATGGGAATGGGCGCGATCGGCGTGTGGATTGCCATGGTGATCGACTGGGTTTTCCGCTCAGCCTTCCATATCTGGAGATTTAAGAGCGGCGGCTGGAAGAAGTTTCATGTGATTTAACTGAATCAAGCAGGGGACTTGCTTGTGTCAGGAGGAGTACAAGCACCTCCTGATAAAATGCGGAGCAGTTATTCGGTTATGAGCAAGCAGCGAAGCGGATTGCGAATATCCGCCTGACCCAAAACAAATAAGAGCTTGCTTGTAAAAAACAGAGTAAAAGGGTCCAAAAAGGAGGGACAGGGTGGAAGAAAAAGAAGATAAAAAAAAGACGGAGCAGGAAAATCAGGGTCAGAAAGAAAATGATAAAAAGAAAGCAGAAAAAGAGCAGACAGAGGGCAAACAGATAAATGAAGGACAGGCATTTGTCAGCTTCGATATAGAAGAAGAACTGAAAAAACTGCCGGGGCGTCCCGGTGTGTATATCATGCATGATGAGAGAGATGCCATAATTTATGTGGGGAAAGCGATCAGCCTGAAAAACCGGGTGCGGCAGTATTTTCAAAGCAGCCGAAATAAAGGACCGAAAATAGAACAGATGGTGACAAGGATTCGCAGGTTTGAGTATATTGTCACGGACTCGGAGCTGGAAGCGCTGGTGCTGGAGTGCAACCTGATTAAGGAACACAGGCCCAAGTACAATACCATGCTCAAAGATGACAAGACGTATCCTTTTATCAAAGTGACGGTGGGGGAGGAATATCCCAGGATTCTGTTTTCGCGCACGATGAAGAAGGATCATTCCCGCTATTTTGGACCTTATACCAGCGCAGGGGCGGTGAAGGATACAATTGACCTGATCCGTAAACTGTACCATCTGCGCAGCTGCAGCAGGAGTCTGCCGAAGGATATCGGGAATGACAGACCCTGCCTGAATTATCACATAAAACAATGTGACGCGCCATGTCAGGGATATATCCGTAAAGAAGAATACCGGGAGCACGTCAATCAGGCGCTTGATTTTCTGAACGGCAATTATGGGCCGGTGCTGCGAATGCTGGAGAATAATATGCTGAAGGCGTCAGAGGCAATGGAGTATGAAGAGGCGGCGAACTGGAGAGATCTGAGAAAGAGCGTGGGGCAGATAGCGCAGAAACAGAAGATTACGAGCGGGGACGGAGAAGATAAAGATGTGCTGGCGCTGGCGGCAGATGGAACGGATGCAGTGGTGCAGGTATTTTTTATCCGCAATGGCCGTCTCATCGGCAGAGATCATTTCTGTGTAACGATCGGACTGTATGAGCGGCAAAGTACGATCCTGAACAGTTTTATCAAGCAGTTTTATTCCGGTACGCCATATATTCCGAGAGAACTGATGCTGGAAGTGGATGTGGAGGAACATGAGCTTCTGGAGCAGTGGCTGAGCGGAAAGCGGGGACAGAGAGTCTATATCCGTGTGCCACGGAAGGGAACAAAAGAAAAACTTGTGGAGCTGGCCAGACAGAATGCGGCGATCGTGCTGGCACAGGATCGGGAGAGGATCAAGCGGGAAGAAGGCAGAACAATCGGAGCGATGAAGGAAGTGGCTGCGCTGTTAAATATGGAGCAGATTAACCGGGTGGAGGCGTATGATATTTCCAATATCAGCGGATTTGAGTCGGTGGGATCCATGGTAGTGTTTGAAAAGGGAAAGCCAAAGCGCAGTGATTACCGCAAATTTAAAATCAAATACGTCGACGGTCCCAATGATTACGCCAGCCTGGAGGAGGTGCTGACCAGGCGTTTTTCCCATGGGCTTGAGGAACAAAAAGAGCTGGCGGAGAAGCAGATGGATCAGGAGCTGGGCAGTTTTTCCATATTTCCTGATCTGATCATGATGGACGGAGGCCGCGGACAGGTGAATATAGCTGTCAGGGTCATGGAGAAACTGGGACTGTCTATTCCGATATGCGGAATGGTGAAAGATGATTTTCACCGGACACGGGGACTGTATTATCACAATGTGGAACTGCCCATTGATGAATATTCAGAAGGCTTCAAACTGATTACGAGGATCCAGGATGAGGCGCACCGTTTTGCGATTGAATATCACAGGAGCCTTCGTTCCAAAGAGCAGGTTCATTCGGTGCTTGATGATATTGACGGGATCGGACCGACCAGAAGAAAGGCACTGATGCGCGCGTTTCAGTCACTGGAGGCGATCAGGAATGCCGGCGAGGAAGAATTGTCTCGGGTTCCGTCCATGAATGCGGCGAGCGCCAGGGCAGTATATGAATTTTTTCATCTTACAGGAAAGGGTGTCCTGTGAAATAAAAGCCTCCGGCGGGGCGCACATTGTCCGGTGGACAATGGCTTTGTGCCGACCGAAACGATCTGAGGTAAATAAACCGGTTTTTACTTGTGTATCAGGGGAAAGAATGTTACTATTAACATATCTGGGAATCATGCTGCTAACGCAGCCTGCCCGTGCGCGGAACAAAAGTTGTGCTGTCAAAGTTGCAGCCCGCGGAGTATGCGAAGCACTCTTTTGTTATGTATGGTGCGGGCGGTGATTCCGGCATCCTACTATCAGAGAAGGAGAAAGGGTATGAGCAATAGTGTAGCGCTGTCAAAACTGGCGGATAAGATGAAGCTGAAGAATTTGACACCGGAGATCAACATTTCCGAAAAAAAAATTATTACTACAGAGGTAAACCGTCCTGCCCTGCAGCTGACAGGATATTTTGATCATTTCGACGCGGAGCGCGTACAGATTATCGGATATGTGGAGTATACGTATCTGGAGCATCTGTCCCGCGAGCAAAAGGTACCGGTGTATGAGAAGATGCTTTCTTATAAGATCCCGTGTCTGATTTATACGACTATGACAGATCCGGATGAGGATATGCTGGAGCTGGCAAGAAAATATGAGATACCGATTTTTAAGACAAAGAAGGCGACATCTGCATTTATGGCTGAGGTAATCCGCTGGCTGAATGTGGAGCTGGCTCCCTGTATTTCTATTCACGGTGTGCTGGTGGATGTATATGGTGAAGGTATTCTGATTATGGGAGAGAGCGGTATCGGTAAGAGTGAAGCTGCCCTGGAGCTGATCAAGCGAGGACACCGTCTGATTACAGATGATGTGTTGGAGATCAGGAAAGTCAGCGATGATACGCTGATCGGTACGGCACCGGACATCACGAGACATTTTATTGAGCTGCGAGGCATTGGTATTATCGATGTCAAGACGCTGTTCGGTGTAGAGAGCGTAAAGAATACGGGCAACATCGATCTGGTCATCAAGCTGGAGGAGTGGAATCGCGATAAGGAGTACGACCGTCTGGGTCTGGAAGAGGAATATACGGAATTCTTAGGCAACAAGGTAGTCTGCCATTCGCTGCCTATCCGTCCCGGCCGTAACCTGGCCGTGATTGTAGAGTGTGCCGCAGTTAATCACAGACAGAAGAAGATGGGTTACAATGCAGCGAAGGAGCTGTACAATCGTGTGCAGAACAGTCTGATGCGTAATATGAACAAGTTAAACAAATAAATGTAATAAAATCAAGTAAGTCCCCTGCTTCAGTTGTGAAAAGTAATAAGCAGGGGGCGGGGACTTGCTTGTATCAAAATATTATAAAATAAAGGTGGATACAAGAATGGATAAGTATTGTTTTGGAATTGACGTAGGCGGAACAACAGTGAAATGCGGACTTTTCGGCATTGACGGCGAGGTGCTGGAGAAATGGGAAGTTCCCACCAGAACGGAGGATAACGGCAAAAATATCCTGCCGGATGTGGCTGCTTCCATCAATGCAAAGATTGAAGAGCGCAGCATGAACCGCGATGAGATCGCCGGCGTGGGCATCGGCGTTCCGGGGCCGGTGAACGATGAAGGGGAGGTTCCGGTAGCAGTAAACCTGCACTGGGGCTATGTACATATTGTAAAAGAGATGGAGCAGATGACCGGACTGAAGGTAAAGGCAGGAAATGATGCCAATGTGGCTGCCCTGGGCGAGCAGTGGAAAGGCGGCGGTGTAGGCTACCATAATCTGATCATGGTGACTCTGGGAACCGGCATCGGCGGCGGCGTGATTATCAATGACAAGATCCTGACAGGATCACACGGTGCCGGCGGCGAGATCGGACATGCCCATGTTGAAGATGCGATCAAAGATGCCTGCAACTGCGGCAACTGTGGCTGTCTGGAGCAGGTGGCTTCCGCTACAGGTATTGCGCGTCTGGCCAGAGAGGAATTGGCTTCCTGTGATGAGGCGTCCGTTCTCAGAGGAAGAGAAGAGGTATCTGCAAAGGCTGTTTTTGATGCGGTAAAAGAAGGCGATGCGCTGGCAATCCGTGTGGCAGAGCGCTTTGGACATTATCTTGGAAAGACTCTGGCAGTATTCGCGTGCGTGACCGATCCGGAAGTCTTTGTAATCGGCGGCGGCGTGTCCAAAGCAGGTCCGATCCTGCTGAGCTTTGTAGAAAAATACTATCAGAAATATGCATTTTCCGCATGCCGCAATGCAAAATTTGCGCTGGCTTCTCTGGGAAATGACGCTGGCATTTATGGCGCAGCCAAGATGGTACTCTGATTGCCGGCAGCTGTGATGAAGAAGACAGTGCTGACGGCGATTAACGCCAAATATATTCATTCCAATCTGGCGGTATACAGCCTGCGGGCCTATGCCGCCAGATATGCGGATTGTATTGAACTTGCCGAGTTCACCATTAACCAGCAAAAAGATTATATATTACAGGAAATTTATCGAAAAAAGCCGGATATTCTGGCTTTTTCCTGTTATATATGGAATATGGAGTATGTGCTGGACATTATGGAGAATGTGCATCTGGTTCTGCCCGATGTGCAGATCTGGCTCGGAGGTCCGGAAGTATCGTTTGACTGCCGGGAGCGGATGGAAGCACATCCGGAGATTACCGGTATCATGCGGGGCGAGGGAGAAAAGATATTTCTTCAGCTGATGGAATATTATCAGGAGCAAAAGGGCAGTCTGGCAGAGATTGCAGGGCTCGTCTACCGAGATGGCGGAAGTATCATAGAGAATCGGATGCCGGGATCGGATGAACTGATGGATATGGATGAGATTCCCTTTGTGTACGGGCAGATCGAGGAATTTACGAACAAGATTATTTACTATGAGACCAGCAGGGGATGTCCGTTCCGCTGCAGTTACTGCCTCTCTTCGATCGATAAGAGGGTGCGGTTCCGCAGTGAGGCACTGGTAGAGAAGGAGCTGCAGTTTTTCCTGGATCACTGTGTCCCGCAGGTCAAATTTGTGGATCGGACATTTAACTGCAACCATGCCCATGCCATGAAGATCTGGAACTATATTTTGGAGCATGACAATGGGAAGACAAATTTCCATTTTGAGATAGAGGCGGATATCCTGCAGGATGATGAGATGGAACTGCTCGCCCGAATGCGGCCGGGACTGGTACAGCTGGAGATCGGCGTGCAGTCTACAAACCCGCAGACTCTGGAAGCAGTTCACCGAAATACGGATTTTGGCAGGATTGCGGAAGTATCGCGCAGGATTCTGACTGCGGGCAACATCCATCTTCATCTGGATCTGATTGCAGGGCTTCCCTATGAAGATTATACAAGTTTCAGGGAATCATTCTGTGATGTATATAGCCTGCATCCTCACGAACTGCAGCTTGGATTTTTAAAAGTGCTGCGCGGCTCAGGAATCCGGCAGGAGGCTGACAGGTACGGTATTGTGAGCCGCAAAAGACCGGTGTATGAAGTGCTTTCTACCCACTGGCTTGACTTTGACAGTATTCTGAAGCTGAAAGGTGTGGAAGATATGCTGGAGATTTATTATAACAGCGGTCAGTTTGTCCATACGGTAAGGGCGCTGGAGAGGCTTTACGACAAGCCGTTTGATCTCTATGAGGAGCTGGCTGACTGTTATTCAGAGAGGGGATGGTCGGAGCTGTCGCTTTCGCGGGCACAGAGACTGGATGCGCTGCGGCAGTTTGCGCGCAGGAAAGATCCGGAGCAGGCGGACTGGTATGATGAGACGCTGCTGATGGATCTGTATCTGAGGGAGAATGCAAAGACAAGGCCGCAGTGGGCGCCGGATCTTTCAGAATATAGGGATCAGACGGCGGAGTTTTACAGGAGAGAAGAGACGGAGCGGCGGTGGCTTGAAGGGTACAGAGAGTATCACTGGAAGCAGCTGATGAAGATGACGCATCTGGAACATTTCACGAGAAATCCGGAAAATGGTGATCCGGAGGAGTCCTGGATGCTGTTTGATTACAGCAGAAGGGATCCGCTGACAAAGGATGCGAGAACCATTCGGCTGGAGCATGTCTGAAAGGGAGTTTCACAAGCGGCAAGTTTCAGAAAGCTGCAGTTTACAGGTGCCAGGTGACATCTTCCACAAGCTGTAACATGCAGAAAGCTTATGATTTTATGAAATATTGGAAAAGGCACTTGTAGGTTTTTTTAAAATATTTTACAATGATACAAAAGCTGTGAGCGTGTCCGACACGGTTGTCGGAGCGGAAATTATGCAGACAGAGAGGTGACAGATTATGATGAATTTTAACAATTCCAAGAAGACAAGGATTATCGCGGGCGTTATCGTCATTGTGCTTGTGCTGGCGATGGTAGTAACAACAATCCTCGGTGCGCTGATGTAAGCTGACGCAGGAGAGTGCGCATTGTCCGGTGGATAATGGCTTTGCGCCGAGCGAAACGGAGTGTAAAGAGAGCTGAAGAATGAGGCCCGGGGCGGGCGGAAAAGCATTCCCCGGGCAGCTTTTCCGTAATCGGCAGGCTCTACCTTGCAGCAAGAATACTAAAGCGTGTTTGAAAAAACATTTCCGCGATCTGCGAGCCCCACTTTGCGGTATATTTTGCCCTCATTCGGGCGAAATCTCCCACAAACTGGAATTCGCAGTTCACAAAAAGCCTTTTTCAAACACACTCTAGAGTAAGACCTGAAAGGAAGTATATGAAAATCAGAAAATTAATGGGATATATTGCGGCGTTTGCACTGGCAGGCACAGTATGTTTCGGAGCAGGAACCGGTGTCTGGGCGCATGAAAATGACACTGTGATCAGTAACGGTGTTTATATTGAAGGGATCGATGTCAGCGGGATGACCGTACAGCAGGCTTCCGATGCAGTTTCACAGAAAGTCAGCCAGATGGGTGAGGCAACCGTTACGCTGAACATGGGAGACAATCAGATTTCCACCACACTGAATGAGCTGGGACTGGAATGGGAAAACAAACAGATTATTAATGAAATAAAAAATCTGGGAACCACCGGAAATATCGTAAAAAGATATAAAGATCAGCGGGATCTGGAGCATCAGAATAAGGAATATGAACTGACATTCACTACAGACAGCAGCGCATGCCGTGAGTTTGTGGAAGGATGCAGTGTTTACAATACAGAGCCGGTGAACGGCACGGTATATACACAGGACGACGGGACTCCGGGAGTAGAAGGAGGCACAGATGGGATCACGCTGAGAGTGGATGATTCGGTGACCGCCGTCGAGAAAGCGATTGAAGAATGGGACGGCGAGAGCAGCATCAGTGTGGATCTGTTAGTAGACCGGGTATCGCCGGATATTACCCAGGAAGAGCTGAGCAAAGTAAAGGATGTGCTGGGGACGGCCACTACGGATTATTCCTCCTCAAGCTATGCGAGAGCTGTGAATGTGGAGAACGGATGTGCTAAGATCAGCGGAACTCTGCTGTTCCCGGGTGAGAGTTTTTCTGTGACAGATGCGGTGATCCCGTTTACTGCGGAGAACGGCTATGAGCCTGCGCCTTCCTATGAGGAGAACAGGGTGGTAGATTCCTACGGCGGGGGGATCTGTCAGGTATCAACAACGTTATACAATGCGGTACTGAAGGCTGAACTGGATGTGCTGGCCCGCTCCAACCATACGATGAGCGTCAGCTATGTGGACCTGTCCAAGGATGCAGCTATCGCAGAAGGTATCATGGATCTGGCATTTTCGAACAATACGGACGCGCCAATCTATATTGTAGGTTATGCCTATGGCGGAGTGCTTTCTTTTACGATTTACGGGCATGAGACACGTCCGGCCAACCGCAGTATTTCATTTGAAAGCGTGACAACAAGTACGACAGAGCCTACCGGTGTCAAGCTGTATCCGAATGTAGAGCAGAATGTGGGGTATCTTCTCCAGACACAGTCTCCACATACGGGTTATACGGCAGAACTGTGGAAAAATATCTATGAAGACGGGGAGCTTGTGGACAGAGTGCAGGTAAACAGCAGTACATATCAGGCCGTGGGAGTCGCCTATGATGTGGGTGTGGTTTCCAGCAGTTCTGCGCTGACGCAGGCTATGTACAGCGCGATTGCTACGAATGATCTAAGCCAGGTACAGGCAGTAATTGCGTCTGCATCGGCTTATACCAATCCCACGACGGAAGCACCTGCCGCAGATAATAACACGACCGGCGGTGACGCCAGCTATGGAGATGGCAGCACGGGGGACGGAAGTACCGGTGCCGGAAGCTACGGAGATGGAAGTACCGGAGATGGTACGATCGTGACAGTAGATCCTCCGGAACCGGAAGGAATGGCGCAGTAGAGTCTGCATAAGAAATAGGTCATGAAAATGAGTGGTGTGTACCCCGCAGCAGGAATGCCGGGGCATTCCTGAAGATATGCGTCTGAATGACGCACGCTTTCCGGCAGGAATATCTGGGCGGGCGTCATCGCACAGTATTTAGAATGGAGAACAGGCAGAGATATGAAAACTGGCAAAGCATCAGAAGCAGTGTTAGATCGGTCCGTACTGCGGCCACTTCACAAAGTTCAGGCGGCGGGGGCGCAGGCAGCTTTTGGAGAGGACTGCGCTTTCTGGCAGAATCAGTGCTGTGCCAGCGTGAGCGGTACAGTGGGAGGAACTTTTGATCGGACGCCGGAAATGATGTTGGAGAATGCGGTCTGCGGGCTGGCAGTTTCCGGCGCCAGAGCGGAGTATGCGATGATTTCGGTCGTTTTTCCGGCAGAGTGGGATGAAAAAGAACTGAAGCGGCTGATGAACGGTCTGAGTCAGGCTGCGGGCAGGCTTGAGATCCGCATCGCAGGCGGTCATACCGAGATCAGTGATGCAGTTATAAGACCGGTGCTGACGCTGACCGTATCAGGCAGCCGTATGACAGAAAAGTCTGTATTTGACGGGCGGACGGCAGCACTGCGGCCGGGACAGGATCTTGTGATGGCAGGGTATGCCGGACTGGCCGGAACCGTGGTCTTGGCACTGGCAGGAGAGGAACGGCTGAAAAAGCGGTATCCGTTTACCCTGATGGAGGCGGCGAGGGCATTTGATGTTTGTGATGTGATAAGGGAGGCCGCACGAGCGTGTATCCACTTCGGGGTTTCAGCCATGCATGATGTATCCCAGGGAGGCGTGTTTGGTGCACTGTGGGAGATGGCGGAATGTGCTGGTGTTGGCCTTGAAGTGGGTTTGAAAAAAATTCCGATCCGCCAGGAAACGATAGAAATTACAGAATTTTTTGACTGCAATCCTTATCAGCTATACGGACAGGGAGCCCTGCTGGCAGGTACGGACCGGGGAGATGCGCTCGTCACAGAGCTGCAGAACCGGGGGATCCGGGCGGCTGTAATTGGACGGACAACCAGTGAAAACGGACGCCTGATCCGCAACGGTGAGGAAGTGCGATATCTGGATCGTCCGGCGCAGGACGAGCTGTGGCGTCTGAGCAGGTGAAACATGTGCAGGAATGCAGGGGCATTCCTGAAAAAGTGTGAAGAAAATCAGGTTCGCCAGAGAGTAGAGAAATTTGCGGGGAAAGTCTGTAATTAAGAGAGCTTGAAAGAAAAAGCTCAGAACAGATAAGCAGGAGGAATAGTTGAGTGATGAGAGAACAGATTTTAACGTTTCTGGAAAAGAACAGTAAAATAGATCTGCAGGAGCTGGCAATCATGCTTGGCTCCAGCGAGGAAGTGATTGCAAATGAAGTGCAGAAGATGGAGCAGGAGCAGATTATCTGCGGATACCATACGCTGATTGACTGGGATAAAACTTCCGTGGACAAGACGACAGCGCTGATTGAAGTGCGTGTGACGCCTCAGAGGGGTCAGGGATTTGACAATATTGCAGAGCGTATTTATAACTATCCAGAGGTACAGTCTGTGTATCTGATTTCCGGCGCATATGATCTGATGGTGATTCTGGAAGGCAAGACGCTGAAAGAGGTGGCAGGATTTGTTACCAACAAGTTGTCTACTCTGGATACAGTAATCAGTACGGCGACGCATTTTATTCTGAAAAAATACAAAGATGACGGAATTATTCTGTCCAAAAAAAATAAAGATGAAAGGATGCTGGTGACACCTTGAGAGATCCGATAGCAGAGAAAGCCAGGGCAATCAAGCCTTCAGGCATAAGAAAATTTTTTGATATTGTCAGCGAGATGGAAGATGTGGTTTCCCTCGGTGTGGGCGAGCCGGATTTTGATACGCCCTGGACTGTGCGGGACGAGGGTATCTATACGCTGGAAAAAGGAAAGACATTTTACACATCAAATGCCGGACTGAAAGAGCTGCGGGAAGAGATCTGCAGATACTTAAAGCGTCGGTTTCATGTGGAGTATGACCCGATCCATGAGACAATGGTGACGGTGGGCGGCAGCGAGGCCATTGACCTGGCGTTCCGCGCAATGTTGAATCCCGGTGATGAAGTGCTGATTCCGGAGCCGTGTTATGTTTCCTATGTACCCTGTGTAGAGCTTGCGGACGGTATCCCGGTTATTATCAATCTAAAAGAAGAGAATCAGTTCCGCCTGACAAAGCAGGAGCTGCTGGATGCCATTACAGATAAGACAAAGATTCTGGTGCTTCCGTTCCCCAACAATCCTACCGGCGCAGTGATGGAAAAAGAGGATCTCGAGGCTATTGCGGAAGTGGTAAAAGAAAAAGATCTTCTGGTCGTGACGGATGAGATCTATGCGGAGCTTACATTTAATGGCGAGGATCATGTGACGATTGCTGCATTGCCGGGCATGAAGGAGAGGACGATCCTAATTAATGGATTTTCCAAAGCCTATGCCATGACGGGATGGAGGCTGGGATACTGCTGTGGCCCGGCCAACATTATGGAGCAGATGATCAAGATTCACCAGTTTGCGATTATGTGTGCGCCGACAAACAGTCAGTATGCGGCTGTGGTTGCCCTGCGCGACTGCGACGGAGAAGTGGTGAAGATGCGTGAGGCCTACAATCAGAGACGCAGATACCTGCTGCATGCATTCAGCGAGATGGGACTTCCCTGTTTTGAACCATACGGAGCTTTCTATGTATTTCCGTGTATCAAGGAGTTTGGTATGAGCAGTGAGGAGTTTGCCACCAGACTGCTTGAGGAGGAGCGCGTGGCAGTGGTGCCGGGAGATGCGTTCGGAGCCAGCGGAGAGGGATACATCAGGATTTCCTATGCGTATTCCCTGGAGGATCTGAAGATTGCGCTGGGGCGCCTTGGCAACTTTGTGAAGCGGCTGAGAGAGTACAGATAAGAAAAGACAGGACGGAGAAGATATGGCACAGTTAAATGTGGTATTACTGGAGCCGGAGATCCCGGCTAATACAGGAAATATCGGAAGAACCTGCGTGGCTACGGGGACGAGGCTTCACCTGATCGAACCGCTTGGATTTCAGCTGACTGAGAAAGCGATTAAAAGATCCGGCATGGACTATTGGAAGGATCTGGACGTGACCAGATATGCCAATTTCGAAGATTTCCTGGAGAGAAATCCAGGAGCCAAGATCTACATGGCGACCACCAAGGCCAGAAAAGTTTACACGGAAGCAGAGTATGAGCCGGACTGTTTTCTGATGTTCGGCAAAGAGAGTGCCGGGATCCCGGAAGAGATTCTGCTGCGCTATCAGAAAACGTCAGTGCGCATTCCTATGATCGGAGAGACGCGCTCTCTGAATCTGAGTAATTCTGTTGCAATCATGCTTTATGAGGCACTGCGGCAGAACCATTTTGATCATATGAAGCTGGAAGGAGATCTCCACCGGCTTCACTGGAAATAAGGAGAGAGAGATGCAGCTTCCGCAGGAATTTACAGAAAGAATGCAGTGTATTCTGGGAACAGAGTACGCTGCTTTTGAACAGAGTTACCAGGAGACCAGAAAATATGGCCTCAGAGTCAATACCAAAAAGATATCCGCAGAGAAGTTTGAGCAGATCGCGCCGTTTCATCTGACGCCGATCCCGTGGATTCCCGGAGGATACTATTATCTGGAAGAGGATGCCCCCGCGAGACATCCTTTTTACTATGCAGGACTTTATTATCTGCAGGAGCCAAGTGCAATGACACCGGCCAGCATCCTCCCGGTTGAGCCGGGCGAGCGCGTGCTGGATCTGTGTGCGGCTCCGGGCGGGAAAGCTACGGCGCTGGGGGCGAAGCTGAGAGGCAGAGGGATTCTGGTGGCCAATGACATCAGTGCATCCAGGTGCCGTGCGCTGCTCAAAAATATCGAAGTGTTCGGTATTCCCAATTCGTTTATCACGAATGCAGTTCCGACCCGGCTGGCAGAGCAGTTCCCGGAATTTTTTGACAAGATCCTGGTGGATGCGCCCTGTTCCGGAGAAGGAATGTTCAGGAAGGATGCGGATACAATTCGCGCCTGGTATCCGCAGAAACCGGAGGAATGTGCAAAAGTACAGCGGGAGATTATTCTGCGTGCGGCGGATATGCTGAGACCAGGCGGAATGATGCTCTACTCCACCTGTACATTTGCGCCGGAGGAGAATGAGGAGATGATCCGTTACCTTCTGCAGGAGCGTTCGCAGATGAAACTGAGAGAAGTCCCATGGCAGGAAGGATTTGCACACGGACTGAACGGGATGGAGCAGTGTGTGCGCCTGTGGCCCCACAAGATGGGCGGGGAGGGACATTTTCTGGCACTCTTGGAAAAAGAAGGCGCATGGACCGGAATCGGACAGTACGGCGCAAGACGCACAGCAGCTCCGGACAGACAGCAGAAAAAGGTTCTGGAGGAGTTCTTTCAGGATATTTCATGGAAACTGCCGATGGAGTACACGGAGGTGCGAAACGGGCAGGCATATCTGGTACCGGAGGGACTGCCGCAGGTATCCGGTGTTACGTTTCTGCGTAACGGTCTTTATCTGGGAGAGCTGAAGAAAGACCGGTTTGAGCCGAGCCAGTCGCTGGCGATGGCACTGGAGACGGGAGAGTACAGCCGCACGCTGGAGCTGTCCGCCGCAGATGAGCGCGTGAACCGTTATCTCAAAGGCGAGACAGTTGAAGTCGGAGAAGAAGAAGCGCCGCAGGGCAAGGGGTGGCATTTGGTGTGTGTGGATGGCTATCCTCTTGGATGGGGCAAGCTGGTGAAGGGTCTGCTGAAGAATAAGTATCATGCGGGATGGCGCATGAAGTAGAGAATGCAGCCGGATCTTCATGGAGAGAAAGGATTATGATTCAGAAAAAATATCAGCAGTCTTCATTTTGAGTTTCGCTTAGTAAGGGAGCTGGTGCAGTAAGAAAATTTTATACTGCATATAGATTTTCAAACGCAGTTAATTCTATATGTGGTATAAATTTCTGTTAATGCAACAGCGCCGACCGAAACGGAGTGCAGACTGCGCAGCTCGCGATTTTTCCCTGTTGAGCGAGGAATAAAATGCAGCAAAACTCCAGCTGACAAAAAAATAAAAAAATTTAAAAAAACACTTGATTTTTTTGGAACAGGGTGTTATACTGAACAAGCTTGATGAGGGAACAACAAACAAGCAGGACAAACAAATATCGATGCGTGGCTCAGCTTGGTAGAGCGCTGCGTTCGGGACGCAGAGGTCGCAAGTTCAAATCTTGTCGCATCGACTCTTGGCAGGGGCGCCGGAAACATTATTATGATGTTTCCGGTTTTTTTTGTTTTACAGGAAATTACTTCCTGTTCCTGTGAAACAAGAAGTCTTCCGTAAACGGCGTAGCTTGTGAGACAGATACCCACTCAAGCTCTTAGACAGGATGGCATCTGAGAGTTCTGAAGCGTTGCCGGGATATCGATTCTAAGGGGCTGGCTGATCAGAGTTCTATGAAAATGTATCAGATGTGAGAGGACTCCCACCTCGCAGTATGAATGGTATCGGAGATCATTTCTTTTTAAAAATAAATATTCTAAATGACAGCTATGAGAAATAGGAATACCCTGATCTCATTTGACAAAATTGATTATTCGTTGTATACTCCCAAATAGTTCATAAAATGAACTTTATAAAAATGCGGTAAAGAGGAATGAGAATGTCCGTTTTACAAATCATTCCCGGAAAAAGAACTACAGACATTGGCTTTTCAAAAAATCAAGAAACAGAAAGAAGCATAGACGAAGAAGGAGAATACAGATGGAATGTACGGATATGAGAGAGCAGCTGCTGGATGCATGGCTGAATTTATCCTCTACGATTACGAATGAACGTCTGGTTTCGGGCTTCTCTTATAATGAAGCGCTGGTGATGAATCTGCTTTATCAGCAGTACAACAACGAGACCGGGAGGCCGCTTACAGCTACTGTGCTGTGCCGGCAGACTAATATTTTGAAATCCCAGATGAATGCTATTTTAAATGCGCTGGAAAAAAAGCAGATGATTCTGCGCAGCCGCTCGCAGGGAGACCGCAGACAGATAGAAGTGAAACTGAATCCGGAGTATCTGGATGAATTTATTCAGTGTCATGAGAGAAGCCTGAAGCTGGCAGAAGGAGTGCTGGAGCAGCTGAATGAGGAGGAGGCCGGGCAGGCTGTTGTAATGCTGAGGCATTTGGCGGATTGTTTCCAGGCAGTCATGGATGCCCGTAAGCTTCATGATAAGCGATGATAGGAGCAATTGTGGGAGTGTGAAACACGCAGCAAGCTGTGTAAACAGAATAAAATTAAGAAAGATGAGAGGAAGAAAAATGGCAATCAGAATTTTAACAGATACGGGATCAGACTGTGAGATCAAAGAAATGAAGAAAATGGGATGTACGATCATTCCCATGAGCCTGACATACGGAGATCAGGTATACCTGGACGGGGAAGAAATAAAAAGAGAGGAATTTTATGACAGGCTGCTGACGAAGAAAGAAATCCCTGTGACTTCCCAGCCTTCCCCGGAGCAGTTTCTGAAAGAATTTCGAGCCGCAAAGGAAGCCGGTGACAGTGTGGTGGCTGTTTTGATTTCCAGCGCGCTCAGCGGAACTTTTCAGAGCGCTGTAATTGCAAAAGAAATGGCAGAATATGATGAGATTTATCTTGTGGACAGTATGACTGCCACGGCGGGAATACAGGTTCTGGTGGAGACTGCCTGCCATATGAGAGATCAGGGAGTGGCGGCAAAAGAAATCGCCGCACAGCTGGAGATGCTGAAAAAGAAGGTTCGTGTACTGGCTGTCGTTGATACGCTGGAGTATCTTTATAAAGGCGGAAGAATGACGCGTGCACAGGCGGGGATCGGCACACTGGCCAATATCAAGCCGGTGATTACGCTGACAAAAGAAGGAACGGTGGGAATTGTCAGTAAAAGCATTGGCAGAAAGCGGGCGAGCCGTATGTTGCTGGAGCAGCTGGAAAAAACACAGATAGACCAGACATATCCGGCATATTTTATCTATTCTGCGGATAAGATAAATTGTATGAATTTCCGGTCGGAGCTGGAGACGCGTATGCTGTTGGATGACTGCAGCAAAATGAAAGAGATTGGACCGACGATCGGGACGCATATCGGTGGCGGAGCATTTGGCATTGTTTTTGTGGAGAAATAGATAATCAGTTGTGTTTTTTCATGAATTATAGTATTATGGAGCAAATAAAAGGAGGTGGCGTGATGGGGATACAGTCAGTATGCTGGCTGGGAATTTTGGTGGTGATGCTGGTCATTGAGCTGCTTACCCTGGGACTTACTACGATCTGGTTTGCCGGCGGTGCGCTGGCTGCATTTGCAGCGTCCCTGCTTCATGTACAGGTTATCTGGCAGGCAGTGATTTTTGCGGTGGTTTCACTGATATTGCTGATTGTTACCAGGCCGTTTGCAGTCAGATATATCAATAAAGACCGGGTAAGAACCAATGCGGACAGGCTGATCGGGCACAGTGCAGTGGTGACAGAGGCGATCGACAACCTGAATGGACAGGGCGCTGCCAAGGTGGAAGGTCAGATCTGGAGTGCCAGAACTGAGGAAGAGAACGGGAAGATACCAGCAGGTACTGTTGTGAGGATTCTGCGCATCAGCGGCGTCAAGCTGATCGTGGAGCCGGAGCAGATGTGATTGCTCTGAAAAGAATAGGAGGAAAAGA
>CAKRNX010000035.1 GCA_934371475.1 uncultured Lachnospiraceae bacterium | reverse complement strand
GATGGGAGTATAGAGGAAAAAGATTTGGAAGCACTCATGCCATGGTCTAAAGACCTTTCGGCTGAGTGTTACAAGCGCCGCAAATAAGCGGCGCTGTATTTGGCGTGGGGCGAAGAATTTGACCTTTACCCATAAATGATATTTCATCTATTTTGCAGCAACTCCAATGTTCGATATACAGTATTTACCTGGAATACTGAACTGTTATATTTGTCAGCTTAATGATATATACTGTTCGACTGCATCAACAACTCCGCCACCATGTGTGATTCCTGTGCCGGTTACTACACCTCCCTGCGTAATTGTAACTGTATGTTTTTCTATATTTTTTGCTGTGTCTATCATCTCGTATTGCATATCTGCAATTTTTCTGATAAGCAAAATAGTATGCTGTGTGCCTGATCCCACATTACTATAATGCACAATTACAGGAGAGTATTTTCCCTCATAATTGTCATTTTCAAAACGTGTGAGAAATTTATCTATTCCACTATAATTTGAAGAATAATCTGCAGTAATTCCACCAATACCATATAAAAATTGATTTGTATATCCTGTTCCACTCCATCTGCCTGTGTTCTCACCCTCAACTAAATATTCCGGTGATACATCCTTTCCAATGTAAGATAAGGCCATTGACTGAGTAGCATAACCACATTCGCCGCTTGCTTTAGAAACCCATTTTCCCCATGCAAGATTCCCATTATATTCTGTAAATAACTGTGCTACATTTGGTAACTGATATACATATCTTATACTGCCTTTTGAAACGCCGTTTTTATATTTATCAATAACTAATTCTTTTCGTTTCCACTGTGCATACAGTGTTATTGTGGCAGAATGAGAAACAAGATTTTTTATTTCGCTTCCTGCATGATAAGTTGTTCCTGAGCCATCGGGTTTTGTATTCCATGAAACAAACCAGCAATTATCCTTTACGAAACTATTATTTCTGATTGAGTATGCCGTATCATATTTACAGCTCATACCAGCAGTTTTACCGGTTCCACCATTGGAATTAAAAACTATATTATAGGTAATAGCTTCCCATTTAGCTGTAACTGAAATATTTTTAGTCGTTCCCAAAGGTATTACTGATATTTTTTTATTTCCCATATACCAGCCTTTAAAATTGTAACCCGTTTTTTTAGGTACAGGCAGCGAGACAGTTTCAACTGCTGAAAAAGTAACCGGTACTTTTGATGGATTAACTCCTCCATTTAAATTATATGTGATTTTATAATCTCTTTTTTTCCATTGTGCCCATAATTTTATTTTGGTGCCATTTTGTAATTTATAACCTTTTTTTAACAGAGAATTGATACTGATGTTTGCCTTATCTTTGAACACTACCTCACCTTTTTGTTTCAGACTCCAGCCGGCAAACTTATATCCGTTTGTCCTCTTATACGCATTAGCTCTTATTTTATAATCCATTCCATACTTTATTGTCATTGGCTTCATTTGCGTCGTTGCAGTAGAAAGATTTCCATCAAAACTGACTGTAAATGTATATGGCTCCCATTTTGCATAGAGAACTTTGTTTCCGGTACTCCCTTTTGCAATCATCACTACCTTTTTCTTAAATTTGGCATCAGAATACCAACCATTAAATTTGTATCCGGTTCTTTTGGGTGACACCAGTGTAATTTTTGCCGAATTATACGTATATGAGATCGGATTATTTTTTGAATTTTTCCCGCCATTTAAATGATATGATATCTTATATCGAGCTTTTGACCAATGCGCATAAAGCGTTGATGCATTTGTTACATATGATGAAGAATCAATTAATTTTCCTCCCTTTTTAGCAGTATACCACCCAATAAAAATATTTCCTTTTAAAACAGGTTTTGGAAGACTTCCGTATTTAGAGCCTTTTTTCAATGAAAGTGATTTTTTATTTATCGTTCCGCCATTAGGATTTAGCTTTACTGTCACTTTCCCCGGTGATGTTATGGAAAATGTCTTTTTGACATTCCCGGTATACTTTCCTTTTCCCGTAATTATAACGGTTGCAGTTCCAGCATATGTGTTATTGGAATAAGAAACAGTGTAGTCTGTGTTTTTCTTTAAAGTTACAGATCCATATTGAACAGTTACAGAAGGAGTTTGAGGCTTTCCTGTATACTTAAAAGAATTCCCCGACAGTTTTATCGTTGCTGACGAAATGCTTTTGGTTTCATTTTTTACAGCATATGGAATCCATGTAATATTACCACCGTAATTCTTCATGACATCTGCGGTCCATGTGTTATTATCAGCAGGGTAATATGCCCTGACAGAACGTCCACTAAAAACAGAAGAATATTCATCCTCTTCAAATATTGGAGCATTACCACTGAAATATATTACCAATATTTGTGAACGTCCGTCTTTTAATGGAGTAGCAAAAGCCCTGTTTCCTATATAGTTTACTGTACTGGGGATATATACTGAACAACAAAACTCACTGTTACTAAAAGCAGAGCTTCCTATTCTTTTCAATCCCTCTGGAAGTGACACCCATTCGATTAAAGCACCATCTAAATTAAATCCGGCAAACGCCAAATCTCCAATTGATGTAACTCCGGGAGCTATTTCTATGTTAAGCCATCCTCCTGTTCTATGTATTGTACCATTCCAAGGACACCAAGTCCTATAGTCATTCATTTCACCAGTTCCAGTAATACTTAACTTCAGTAGTTTTCGAGGTAATATTTTTATTGTAAATTGAAGATTTTGACCACATTCTCCTTCATAAATATCCCCGGGATAGAAATCATCCATAGAGATCTCTGAACTTTTTGTTTTTTCGTTGCTTATTTCTTGAACTGTGCTGCTATTCCAATTATCTGTAAATTCCTGCTGCTGTTCATTTACTGTAATTTTTTTTTCTTTCTGTGGATAATCTCCTTCCGCTGCAAAAACAGAAAAATTTATTAAATTACATATGCCCAAAAAACAAATTATCAGTTTCGCTATTACTTGCTTTTTACTTTTCATATACTCTTTTCCTCCCTTTAATTTACTAAGACAAGTGTTGATTCCTCCTCCATTACTTTGATTTTATCATATGCTTTCTTGTTTTCTTATTCAATCTATTTTTATCTGCTTTTTATTCAGAAATTCGTACAAATTCATTGCTCATTCTGTACGATTTAGATATAATGAATCATGCCTAAAACCAAACAACAAAGGAGAAATACCATCATGTCAATCACTGCGACAGAATTAAAAAAACATCTTGGAAAATATCTTCTGCTTGCAGCGACCGAAGACATTTTTATTACCCGCAACGGCAAAGTGGTTGCAAAACTTTCTAATCCTCATCAGGACAGAGGGGACATTGCCAAATCCCTGTTTGGTATTCTTTCTTCTGATATCACCTTGGAAGAGGCTAGAGAAGAACGGCTGAGAGAATGACTGCTCACCTGCCTGACCTTAATCACTGATTACACGGATTGTTACGTGATACGTACTCTTACAATCCTGTTATCTAACGTTATCATAAAGGAGTTACTACTTATGGAAAACAATACAGCAAACGGCGCGCCGGACTACGCTGCCTTCGAAACAACAACCCGATCCATGATGGACTTTATCGCTAAGAGTCCCAGCTGTTACCATGTCATCCGCAACCTGTCTCAGATGCTTCTCGATGAGGGCTTTGTTGCCCTCCGCGAAAACGAGATCTGGCATCTGGAGGAAGGCGGCAAATATTTTGTCACGAGAAACGGATCTTCCCTGATCGCTTTCTGCACACCCAAAGCAGATTTTACCAATTTCCAGATCACGGCTTCCCACAGCGATTCGCCTTCTTTTAAGATCAAGGAACATGAGGAAATGCTCGTGGACAGCCACTACGTGGAGCTGAATGCGGAAAAATACGGCGGCATGATCTATGCGCCCTGGTTTGACCGTCCTCTCTCCGTAGCCGGACGGGTTGTCGTGAAAAATGGAAATTCTCTGGAGTCCAGACTGGTCAACATCGACCGCGATCTGCTGATGCTGCCCAATGTGGCCATCCATATGAACCGGAAAATTAATGAGGGCTATGAATACCATGCCCAGAAAGATATGATCCCGCTGTTTGGCGAAGAAACCGCCAAGGGGACATTTATGAAACTGATTGCTGAGAATATCGGTGCTGATCCTTCTGACATCGTCACCTCAGACCTTTTCCTGTACAACCGTATGCCGGGTACGATCTGGGGCGCGAACGGAGAATTCTGCTCCAGCCCCAAGCTGGACGATCTGCAGTGTGCCTACACCACGATGCAGGGCTTCCTGACAGGCAGCAATCCGGACAGCGTCACAGTCTGCTGCGTCTTTGACAACGAGGAGGTAGGCAGCCTCACCAAACAGGGCGCTTACTCTACGATGCTCGCTGATACGCTGGAGCGCATCAACAGCTGCTTTGGCCGCACCTGTGAGCAGTACCTGTGTGCCGTGGCCGCCAGCTTTATGCTCTCCGCCGACAACGCACACGCCGTCCATCCGCACCATCTGGACAAAGCGGACCCGACCAACCGCCCTTATATGAACCATGGCCCGGTTGTCAAGTTCAATGCCAACCAGAAATACACGACAGACGCCATCTCCGGCGCCATCTTCCGCAGCATCTGTGAACGCGCCGGCGTTCCCTGCCAGACTTACATCAATCACTCGGATGTACCCGGCGGCTCCACCCTCGGAAATCTTTCCAACGTACAGGTTTCCCTCAACTGCGCAGATATCGGACTGGCTCAGCTGGCCATGCATTCTCCCTATGAGACCGCCGGTGTGCGCGACTCCTGGTATATGATCCGGGCCATCCGGGAATTTTATCAGACCCATATCGCCGCCACAGGAGACGGCTCCTGGCAGCTCAGATAAAAAACTGTATTTTTCACAGAACAGAAACATGGTTCTGATCGTGCCATTTCTGTTCTCCGCAGGTAAGCTATGCAGGCAACATCTACTGTTTATAAACGGCACATATTACTGCAGCAAGCTGACTATAACTCATATTTCCTGCGTTTTCCCGCAGCCGGGGCAAAGAGACGCCGCCTGGTATCCATCAGACAGCTCACTGCCTCGGCTGCTTTCTTTTCTGTCGCTTCTCTGAGGAAATCATCCAAAATCTCTTCTGTATAATACCCCAAATCTCCAAGCAATTTCAGCAGATCAATCCGATCCTGCTCCAGGATCCAGGCACCGACCTGCCTATATTCGCGGCGCATCCACTCAAGGTAGCGCACCCTGGCTTCCTCTGATAACCCCTGCGGCGTACTCAGACGGTTCGTCACCAGACGGATCAGCGTAGGGAAAAATTCCTGTGCGGCAGCCAACGGGAACCAAGCATCATACTGGTGGAAATCCAGCTGCCGGTTCTGAAAGCACTGCCGGTACTTATAGCCCGTCCCGTGAAAAATAATCTCGATAATCCGGGCCGGCGTGTTCTCTTTTGACTCCTCATAATATTCCGGGAAAGTGAGACGCAGCTGCTCCTTCCCTCTGCCATTCTCCAGCACTGTCTCCACCTCATACGTCAGTTCCGCCAGTACATCTTTCATGCAGCGCGGCGTCTGAGCCTCCGCCGGATCCCGGAAGCGGATCTCCTGCACATGATTGCAGGCGACAAACACGCCGCCGCCAAGCCGCATCAGTCCGGCCGGAAATGACAGTTTTTTCAGCTTATCGCACCCATAAAAGCTATAATCTCCGATCCCTTCCAGACCATCCGGCAGCCAGATATCCTCCAGCATCTCTCCCTTTACGGGGCAATATTCCTGCGCCGGATCTGATGCGGCGCTCTCTCCGCCATTTCCGTCCTCCGGAACAAAACAGATTCCATTTTCTGTATACTCTCTGACTGCGGTTCTGATCTGAAATGGCTGATACCTGAGGGAACCTTCCTCCGCAAAACAGTGATCCGCCAGCTCTTTCACCGGCAGTCCGGCTACACTCTCCGGCAGCTCCAGATGGCTCCCCGATCCGTAACAGCGCAGGATCACTGCGCTGTTATTTTTCTCCACATATGTAATCTTTTCCAGCATCTGCCTCACCCTTTCCGACTGATCCTCGTCCACTATTTATTGCTTTTTTAATTGAAATTAGAAAACTATTTAATTCGCTTAAAATGAACATTTATACCTGATGGAGAATGGCCTCCGGCAAGATTGTCAAGATGCGCAGAAGAAATATGTCATGCAGACACATGACACGCACCTCGCAGCAAAAATGCCGGGACATTCCTGAATCTGCTTTATGTTTAAACGCCCTTTTCCGACATTTCCTGCTCACGCTTTGCCAGCAGCTTTTTCACATAGACAAAAAATACGATTGTACATGTTGTCGCGCTGATCGTATCGCTGACCGGCTCCGCCAGATACAGCCCCCAGACTCCCATATTCGCGATCCGTGGCAGGATCATCGCCAGCGGCCACAGCAGAATGACTTTTCGCAGCAGCGCGATAAATACAGAAATCTTAGCCTGCCCAAGTCCCAGGAATGTCTGCTGGCAGCTGCTCTGCGCACCCATAAACATCATGCCGAACATGAAAATCCGCATCGGCAGGCGCCCCAGATCCACCAGCTCCTGCTCAGACGTAAACAGACTCAGATAAAATTCCGGCCAGATCACGACCGATCCGACCATCAGCACAGAAAAGCTCAGGCAGACAGCCAGCATGACATAGAAAGATTTCCACACCCGCTTCACATTGCCTGCGCCGTAATTGTATCCGATGATGGGCTGCACGCCCTGTGCAAATCCCTGCATCGGCATCCACACGGCCTGATTGATGCTGAACATAATGCTCATCAGTGATACATACATATCGTTCCCGTATCTGACCATTCCCTGATTGAACGTCAGCTGGATCAGACATTCCGTGGAACTCATGACAAACGGAGAGATCCCCAGCGAAACCACTGCCCAGATAATCGTTCTGTCCGGTTTCATGTCCGCCAGCCGCAGCTTCAGTCCGGAGCGCCGGCTGCGCAGAAAAGCCAGCACCCACAGCGCGCTCACTGCCTGCGAAATCATGGTCGCCACTGCCGCGCCCTTCACGCCCATTCCCAGTACATAGATAAACACAGGATCCAGGGCGATATTCAGCACCGCCCCAATGCACGTCGTCAGCATACTTGTCTTTGCAAATCCCTGGTTGGTAATGAACGGATTCAGCGACAGCGCCGCCATCACAAAAAACGTGCCCAGCAGATACACGCCCAGATAATCATCCGCATACGGAAGCGTCACATCACTGGCTCCAAACGCCCGCAGCACCGGTTCTTTGAACAGCATAAAAAAAGCGCTCAGCGCAATGCTGAGAACCAGTACCAGAAACATACAGTTGCCAAGGATCTTTTCCGCCTGCCGCCTGTTCCCCTCGCCCATCACAATGCTGGCCCGGCTCGCGCCGCCCATGCCGATCAGGTTGGAGAACGCCATCACCATAATCACTACCGGAAACGTGATCCCAAGACCCGCCAGAGCCATGGCTCCCTCACCTGGAATGTGCCCCACATAGACCCGGTCCACCAGATTGTAGAGAAGATTGACCAGCTGTGCTGCCACGGTCGGCAGCGCCATGCTGAAAATCAGCCCTTTCAGCGGCGCTGTGCCAAGCCTGTCTCCCGCTGTCCTTTTTCCGTCTATACTGCTCATAATTTTACCACCTCGCATACCGTCAGTACCCCATCCGCCACATGGAAGCGGATATCAAATCCCGCAAATGCCACGCCATAGCGTCTCTCCGGATCATGCTGATAAGAAGGTCTCGGATCCTGCGCCAGGATCCCGAGCGCCGCCTCCCGCTTCTCCTGCGGCAGCAGCGCAAGCAGATTTTTCGGAAATTCCACCTTCAGCGCATAGTCTTTTACCTGATCCGCAAATCCGCTGACTGCGTCCGGATGGCTGTCCGCATAGGCAATGTACGGCTTGATATCATAAATCGGCGTCTGATCCAGCAGATCCGCTCCGGCCACATGCAGCACCGGCCCCAGCTGCAGATCAATCTCCACACGCTCCAGCCGCACACTGGAGAGCCCGATCGGATTGGGGCGAAACGGGGATCTCGTGGCAAACACACCCATCCGCGTCTTGCCTCCAAGCCTCGGCGGCAGCACGGTGGGCGACCATTCTTCCCTGACTGCCTTTGAAAACTGCCAGATCAGCCAGATATGCGAATACCCTTCCAGTCCCATGACTGCATGGGGATTGCGGTACTCCGGTTCGAACACGATCGTTCCCTTCAGCTGCGGCACAATACCGCTCTGCCTCGGGATCCCGAATTTTTCACTGAAATCTGTATGAATTTTTGCGATAATCTTCATACCCTTACTCTGTCCTCTCTTCTCCCAGAAGATATTTCTCAATCGCCTCCGCGCAGCCATCATGATTATTGTCCGCTACCTTCACCTGGCAGACTGCCTTTACGTGATCATTGGCATTGCCCATGGCCACAGCCAGACCTGCCGTCCGAAGTCCGCCCAGATCATTGTCCGCATCTCCCACCATAATCACCTCTTCTGTGGAAATGCCCAGAATGCGGCACAGATTTTCCAGTCCCACGCCCTTGTGGAGTCCTCTGGCAGAACATTCCAGGGAAGCAATCTCCGAATAGACCAGCTCCGCATCAACGCCTGCCTCCTGCAGACTGTGCAGGCTCCTCTCACGGTCCTCGACGCAGGTATGGTAGAGATTAATCTTCTCAATACTGTCAAACTCCAGCGCCAGCGCCGCCACATCATCTGCGACATTGCAGATTCTGTTAAAATATTCCTGATAAACTCCCATCTGATAATGCGCCATCCGCCCCAGCTGGGAACGGTTCACATAGGCATCTCCACGGTGAAACACCTGCAGCATCACATCCTGCCTAGAAGCCACATCAAGAATTACCTTTCTTACCTCCTGCGGGATTGATACCAGCTGTACCGGTCTGTGCTCCTTCAGATCGTAAATCATTGCCCCGCTCTCCCCGCACAGGTAACGCATATCCGGGAACTGCTCCAGCGGCTCATGCATCTCCGTGTAAGATCTACCGGTGCAGAATACGACCTCTTTGCCGGCTGACAGCGCCCTGTGGATGGCCTGCACCGTCCTCGGAGTAAATTCTTTCTGATCATTCAGCGCAGTCCCGTCCATGTCCAGCGCAATGATGCGATACTTATTTTTCATGCTTGTCCTCCTTATTCTCTGTCTCAGCCAGCACTTTTCAGCCAAATATCCGGTCATCCGACCACAAACATTCAGAAATCACTCATTCTGAAATCACTGCTGCAGACACTCCGCTTGTCCCATTATATCTGCTTCCGGGCATTTTGTACAGGAACAAAAGTGTGCTTCACACCCCCCGCGGATTACTGTTTTGACAGCACAGCTTTTGTTCCGCGCGCGAGCAAGCTGCGTTAGCAGCGTACTTCCTCTCTGCGAGCTGCGCATCTTGCCGGAGGCTTTTATTTCACAGGACGCAATTTCCTGTGAAATAACAAAAGTGTGTGCACACCTAATTGAAAATCCCCTTTTCACAGTCTGATCAGCTGTGTTAAAATAGGGGAAATTGCCAAGGAGGAATCATATCATGTCACTTGAAAAAGCCAAGGCATATCTGGAGGACAAAGGATTTCTGGATCATGTCATTGAACTAGAAGCATCAACCGCCACCGTGGCAGAGGCTGCCGCCGCTCTGGGTGTCGAACCTGGAATGATTGCCAAGACTATGTCGTTTCTGCGGGGAGATCAGGCTGTTCTGATCCTGACAGAAGGAACTGCCCGGGTAGATAACCATAAATACAAAGAAACATTTCATATGAAAGCAAAAATGATCCCCTTTGATGAGGTAGAACAGTATATCGGCCACGCCCCCGGCGGCGTATGCCCGTTTGGGATCCTTCCCGGCATCCCGGTCTATCTGGACGAGAGCCTGCGGAAATTTAAAACGGTCTATCCGGCTGCCGGAAATGACCACAGTGCAGTCAGGCTGACAATCCCTGAACTGGAACAGATTTCCGGAGCCAGAGGCTGGGTAAACGTCTGCAAAGATCCGGATGCATAAATAACGTACTGAGAGATGGGGACGACGGACAATGTGCGCCCTGCCGGAGGCTATATCAGGTGGGGGACTGACTCCCACCACTGATATAGATTTGTTTCTCGCCCCTACAGAGGTGGGAGTCATCTCACATCTGATATATTTTTATTTTACAGGACGCAATTTTCTGTGAAACAAGAAACTTCATTGATCTGGTTAAACTATGAAATATGAACACAGTAAAAATGGAAATAAATACAGTGAAAAATAAAAATCAAACTCATGATAAAACGAAAAAACAGACCCCCGGAACATATCGGGGGCAAAAAAATTCAGAGACTCAGCGTGAACTCTCCCTGTTTCTTACGTTTCTCAAAATCGGGGCATTCACATTCGGCGGCGGCTACGCGATGATTGCACTGCTGGAAAACGAGTTCATCAACCGCAAGCACTGGATTGAGCGGGAGGAATTTCTGGACATGATTGCCATCGCCGAGTCTACGCCCGGGCCGGCCGCTGTCAACAGCGCGACTTACCTGGGATACAAAGTCGCCGGTGTTTTGGGCGCTTTTCTCTCCACGCTGGCAGTCTGCACACCTTCTTTCTGCA
Organism: uncultured Lachnospiraceae bacterium; assembly: GCA_934371475.1. Taxonomy (GTDB): domain Bacteria; phylum Bacillota; class Clostridia; order Lachnospirales; family Lachnospiraceae; genus Merdiplasma. Next base: position 8,041 of record CAKRNX010000035.1, on the reverse strand, counting down.
TCATCTACCTGATCTCGCTCTTTTTTGATCAGTTTCTCGCGCTCTCCATCGTTTCCAGCGCCTTCCGCGGCATCCAGGTCTGTGTGATTTATCTGATCCTCACAGCGGGACTGCGGATGATGCAAGGCCTGAAAAAAACACCATTTGACATGGTTATCCTGCTGACAGTAACTGTTCTGATGATTGCATTTTCCATCTTTTCTGTCAGCTTTTCTTCTATTTTTTTCATTCTGATCTGTGGGATCGCAGGTGTGGCAGTCTATCTGATCCGCTCCATCCAATCGAAAGGCAGGAATCTTACATGATTTATCTGAAATTATTTCTTACATTTCTGGAGATCGGGACTGTCTCTTTTGGAGGCGGATATGGCATGATCTCCCTGATCCGGGAAAAGGTGCTGGGCAGCGGCTGGCTCACGGAGAGTGAATTTATCAGCTTTATTGCTATCTCCGAGTCCACGCCGGGACCGCTGGCTGTCAACATGGCCACCTTTATCGGCTCCTCCCAGGGCGGCGTTCCGGGTGCTGCACTGGCCACCCTCGGTGTAGTGTTGCCGGCATTTTTCATCATTCTCCTGATTGCGGCTCTGCTCCACAATCTGCTGAAATATCCGGCAGTCAGTGCCTTTTTATCCGGCGTGCGCCCGTGTGTGGTTGCTCTGATCCTTGCCACTGCCATCACCATGGCGCTTGGCACTCTTCTGGGATTTTCTTCTGTCGAAACCGGTTTTTCCGTCGACGGACGCAGCATTGTCATTTTCCTGCTCCTGCTGCTGATCCATTTTGGCATGAAAAAACGGGCAGAGAAAACTCCCTCCCCGATTTTTATGATTTTATTCTCCGCCGTTCTGGGCGTTCTTTTTTATTAGAGCGTGTTTGAAAAAGGCTTTTTGTGAGCTGCGAATTCCAGTTTGTGGGAGATTTCGCCCGAATGAGGGCGGCGTAGCGGGGCTACGTCAACCGAATAAGGGCAAAATATACCGCAAAGTGGGGCTCGCAGATCGCGGAAATGGTTTTTCAAACACGCTCTAGTAAGAGTAAAATTCAAGATGCCTCAGCAAACTGGCTGCCTGGCGCACTCCCTGTCCGTTGCCGGAAAACAACCTGAAATTCACTTAAAATGTCACCGTAATCTTCGTTCCCTTCCCTGCTTCGCTGAACAGCTCCAGTGAAGCATCATGCAGCAGCACAATATGTTTCACAATCGCCAGACCAAGGCCGGTTCCTCCGGTCTGCTTGGATCTGCTCTTGTCTACACGGTAAAACCGCTCAAAAATCCGATCCTGATGCTCTTTGGGAATCCCGATCCCGTTGTCCTCCACGGTCAGCACACCCTTCTCATTTTCCATTCTCACAGTCACACAGACCCATCCGTTTTTATTATTGTAGCGAATGGCATTATCGCACAGGTTATTTACCAGCTCAATCATCATCTCCCGGTTGGCCCGGATTATGGTCGGCTCCCCGCGCATCTGGAATGTCACACTGTGCTTCTCTGCATTGATCCTCAGATTGTCACTGCATTTCTGCACCACTTCATACAGATCCAGATTTTCAAACGTCACCGCATTTTCCATGTTGTCGAGTTCCGACAAACGGATGATATCATTAATCAGCGCCAGAAGGCGGCTGGCATTCTTGCGGATCTCTGTGGAAAATCTGCGCACTTCTTCCTCACCCACCAGACCGTTTTCCATCAGCTCCGCATAACCGGAGATCGCGGTCAGCGGCGTCTTGAGTTCATGCGATACATTGGCGGTAAAATCCTGCCGCATCTTGGCATTTTTCAGGATATTCTCATGCTGCGCCCGGATGGTGCTGGCAAACGGCACCAGCTCCCGGTACGCCGGCTTGATCGTGCCGTCCTTCATATCGACTGCCATTTTTTCGATCGGTTTGATCAGCTTGGCAGTCAGGAAATGTGCCAGCACCACGCTGACGGCTATCATAATCAAAATAATCCCTGCGATGCTTGGCAATGCGCTCTCATACACGCTGAGGATATTCCGGGCCTCTCTGGCTACGCGCAGCACCGAACCGTCATCCAGCCGCAGTGCATAGTAGTAGGTACTCTTATTCATGGTATCCGATTTGCGGATTTCCTCTCCGTGGCCGGTTGCAAATGCAGCCTCCACCTCCGGCCGGTTGGAGTGATTCTCCATACCTCCCACGTCCGCATCATTGTCAAACAGCACCGATCCATCCGCTGCGATCCATGTGATCCTCAGATTACTCATGTCAATATGAATCTGATCTGTGTTGTCCTGTCGGAAAATACCGGTACTTTTCAGGATCCAGGCATTCGCCTGCAGATCTTCCTGCACCTGCTTCCTGAAAAGATCATAAAAAACTGCAGACATCAGGCACATGGTAGCCAGAATCCCGATCAGTGCAATACAAATCAGCTGTTTGTTAATTTTCCGTTTCATCCCTTACTCCCTTTATGCCTTCTTATTCCATCACATATCCTACATTGCGCACCGTCTTGATCCGCGCTCCGCCGCTCCCCAGCTTCTGACGCAGCGTTTTGATATGCATGTCCACGGTACGGGACTCTCCCTCAAACTCTGTGCCCCACACCCTGTGCATAATCATCTCTCTTGTCATCACAATCCCTGAATTGCTCATCAGCAGCTTCAGCAGTTCATATTCTTTAAACGTAAGCTCTACTGCCTGATTATCTACGTAAACCATATGGCGCTCATTATCAAGAAATACTTCCCCTACAGTCATAAACCGGCTGCTGTCCATATCTATGGTACGGCGCAGCACCGCCTTCACCCTGGTAATCAGCTCAATGACGGAGAAGGGCTTCTTGATGTAATCATCTGCCCCCATGTCCAGTCCCTTCACCATATCGATCTCTGTCGTTCTAGCTGTCACCATGATTACCGGCACCTTCCGTGTATTGGAATTCGCCCGCATCTTTTTTACAATCTCGTAGCCGTCCATATCCGGCAGCATCAGATCCAGGATCACCAGATCCGGTGTTTTCTCCTCCACACGGTGAAAAAAGCTCCTCCCGTTGTCAAAATCCTGCACAGTATGTCCGCTGTTCGTCAGCGCAATGCGTTCAATTTCCCGGATGTCCGTATCATCCTCTACTACATATATACAAGCCATTTCCTGTCCTCTTTTCGTTCCATACACCAGATGCGGGTGACTAAAATTCGTTTCCGCAATCTGCATGCCGCTTCTGTTTCCCGACAGCCGCTTCTGTTACTTCTCTGCCATTTCTGTTTCCCATCATATCTCTTTGCCATATCTCGGCTCTGGCTTTCACCCCTGTACAACAGTAGGCTGGATACCGGAAGCCTCTGACTCCGACTCAGCAATTTCCGGCAGACGGTACTTTCTGCTCATCTCCTGATAGACTGCTTTGAACTCGGCATTGTCCTCGCGCTTCATCATATCCAGAGACTCATGGATATCAAATCCACCGTCTGCAATCTGCATCAGACAGACTGCAAGGTTGGAACAGTGATCAGATACACGTTCCAGATTTGTGGAAATATCTGACAGGATAAATCCCAGCTCAATTGTACATTTTCCGTGGCGCAGACGCACGATATGGCGCTGTTTTTCTTCAAGATTCAGACAGTCGATCACCTGCTCCAGCGGTTCTACCTTTCTGGCCTGTTCAAGATTACCGCTCTCAAACGCTCCGAATGCCAGATCCATGATCTCCCTTACGGCATCGGTAAACACGTTCAGTTCTTCTCTTGCATTCTCGGAAAAGACCAGTTTCTTTTCATACATTTCCCTGGCAGCTTCCATCAGATTTACTGCATGGTCCGTGATTCTTTCAAAATCGCCGATACCGTGCAGCAGCAGGGAAAGTGTTCTGCTGTCTTTCTCTGACATATCCCTGGCTCCGATCTTCACCAGATAGGATCCCAGTTCATCCTCATATTTATCAACCCGGTTTTCCAGATCATTGACCCGGTCGGCCTTGCTCTGATCATATTCTTCCAGAAGCGAAATTGCAAGCTCCATTGCTTCTTTCGCCTGGGAGGCCATGCTGACAGTCACCACGCGGCTCTCGCTCATGGCCAGTCCCGGCTTATCCAGGAAACGCTCATCCAGCCTTGCAAAATCTTCATTGACTGTTTTCTCATCATCCGTATCCTGATCTCTGATCGTAAGGATAGCCAGCTTCTCCAGTCCGCCGGCAAACGGGAACAGTACGATCGTCGCGCCAATGTTAAACAGGCTGTGGATCACAGCGATGCCGGCCGGCGATGCAGCGTCTGCCAGGAATGAAAAATGCAAAAAGCTGTTCAGCGAATAAAATACAATCATGAACAATATTGTACCGATCACATTAAAATACAGATGCACTGCCGCAGCACGCTTTGCATTTTTGCTGGTACCGATACTGGAAATAATTGCCGTAATACAGGTACCGATATTCTGTCCCATAATAATGGGCAGAGCTGTACCGAATGTGACCGCTCCTGTGGCGCACAGCGCCTGCAGAATACCTACAGATGCCGAAGAACTCTGAATGATGGCAGTCAGCACTGCACCCACCAGCATTCCCAGCAGCGGATCGGAAAACATCGTAAATATGCGGGTAAAACTCTCCATCTGCGCCAGGGGAGCCACTGCTCCGCTCATGGTTTCCATACCAAACATCAGGACTGCAAAGCCAATCATAATGCTTCCCGCATCTTTTTTCTTTTCATTTTTGGAAAACATCAGAAGAGCCACACCGATCACCGCCAGGATCGGTGAAAAAGACGAAGGCTTCAGCAATTTCAGAAACAGGCTGGAACCCTGAATCCCGGTCAGACTCAGCAGCCAGGAAGTGACTGTGGTTCCGATGTTGGCACCCATGATAATTCCCACTGCCTGCGACAGCTTCATAATGCCCGAGTTTACAAATCCTACTACCATAACCGTGGTTGCGGAAGATGACTGGATCACAGCGGTCACAGCCAGCCCCAGCAGCACGCCCATAATTCTCTTGGAAGTCAGCTTTTCCAGAAGCTGCTCCATTCTTCCGCCTGACAGTCTGGAAAGGCCGCCGCCCATTGTTTCCATTCCATAGAGGAACATTGCCAGTCCGCCAAGCATCGTCAGTACACTAAAAATATCCATTCTAATCCTCTCTTCTTTACATGTCGGCAGCCCCGACAGTTTCCGCACACTGTGTGCCATAAAACAGGAGTTTTGTCCGGTCTCCTGCGGTGCAAAGTCCTTCCAGTCCGCCGACCTTACAGACTTTTTACATTACTACCTAAAATATCATATCCATGTAAATTCCAAAGAGGTTCTTGTGTAAAATCTGTGTAAAGTTTTATTTAAGGTGCAAATGTATTTTCGTCTCCACACGGGTGCGCCCCGCCGGAGGCTTTTATTTCACAGGACACAATTTCCTGTGAAAGAACAAAAGTGTGCTTCGCACACCCCGCAGGCTACTGCTTTGACAGCACAGCTTTTGTTCCGCGCGCGAGCAGGCTTCGGACAGTAAATCTCCGCAAAATTGCAGAGGTGCGCAGAAAAATACGTCATGCAAATGCATGACGTACACCTCACAGCAAGAATGACGGAGCATTATCAGATATTTGTTATTCTATCACCTCATGCTGTGGGAAAATTCAGTCCGTTCTCCCACCAGCTGTACGCTCTTTTTCCTCTGTGCTTGCTCTCATACAGAGCCTCATCCGCTCTGCGCAGGCTATCCTCGTAGCTGAAATCTCTCCCCTGAAACACATCAATCCCGACGCTGCTGGTGACGGCAAAATGGCTGACTTTTTCCAGCTGTTCAAACACAGCCTCGATCCGCTGGCTGATAATCTTTCTGGAACCGTACCGGTACATAAAGACCATAAATTCATCTCCGCCCAGCCGTCCCACATAATCGGTCTTCCGGAAAGAGCGGCTGAGGATCTCGGCAAAATCCTGCAGAATCTCATCCCCCATCTGATGACCGTACGTATCATTAATTGCCTTAAAGCCGTCCAGGTCAAACAGCAGAATCGCACACTGTTCTCCGGCTGCCGCCTCATCCATGTGGCTTACCACTGCCCGCTCGAATGCACGGCGGTTCAGCAGACCGGTGAGCGGATCTCTCGATGCTTCCTGCTCCTGCTGCAAATGATAGCGTTTTTTCAGATCAATATCCTTCAGGTACACCAGACCATACATTTTCTCAGTGATCTGCTCCTGGAATACGTGAACTACCATCTCAACCCATCGGTATGTTCCTTCCTTCATCTTACGGCGCAGATGCAGATAGGTTGTAGTTCTTCCTTCCCGGTAATTTTCCCGTATTTTTTCAATCCCCAGACTCTCGATATACGCGGCCCTGTCTGACGGATCTGCCAGCTCCGCAGCATAAATATCCACCATATCCTGATAAGTAAACTCTTTCTCCATCATCTCATTCAGATAATGAAACCATACACCTCCGCTGCGCTCAATACGGTTCTCTTCCAGATCCACCTCCATATAGGCAATTGCCTCCGACAGAAGTGCCTGATAAAAATCATTGACACGCAGATACTGCTGGCGCAGGTTCTGCTCCTCCGTCGAAGGTCTGAGTGTCACCACCAGCGTATTCTCACCGCGCTGTCCGCTGTCCACACGCTCGGCAGTCATGGTAAACCATTCATACTCCTGCTTTTTATTTTTCAGCAGCAGATCCTGCTCCTGCTTTTCATTTCTCTTCCTCACCTGGAAGAAAACTGCCTGAAATCTCTCAGCAAAATAGGGGTGTACAATCTTCTGGCTGATCCAGGTCCCCGGAAAATTTTCCTCCTCCGTCTGATCCCCGTCAATCAGCTTTCTCCCCGTATGGAAATACAGCGCATGCCTTTTCTCATTATAATCAAACACTTCCTGGACCGAAGTCTCCAGAATATGCTGCTGCACCATATCTCCGATAATCCTGTGATACCCATGAACGATGCAGACATCTCCCTCCTGACCACCGTAATTTCCCACACAGCGCACAATCTGTGTCCCTCGCACTGGATGCCGCCAAGTATACTCTACCTCAATAATCTGCGTGCTGCTCATCATTGCCTCCACAGCCTGTTTTACATAGCTGCGATAGCCTTCCGCAATATTGTCATACCACAGGGCATAGCACGCCTCCGGGGAAAGATCCGCATCCGCTCCCAGAAGTTCCATCATCGTCTGATCCGCAAACATCTGTTTTTCTCCTGTGCGGATATTGTTCCGTATCTGCCACAGTCCCAGTTTTGTGTCAAAGAGAATCCTGGTTTGCAACAGCTGATCTGTCATTACCGCTTTATGATTATCCATACATTTCTCCCGTCCCGCCTGCTCTGTAAGCGCCCGTTTTTAACCGAAGCAGGTAAGCCCCTGCTTCAATTGCGAAAAACAATAAGCAGTAGGCAAGGGGCCTGCCTGTATCAGGAGGAGTGCAGGCTCCTCCTGATACACTGCGGAGCAGTTATTCGGTTATGAGTAGGCAGCACAACGGATTGTGAATATCCGCCTGACTCAAAAAAAGCCGACTCAAACCAGTACAAAATCTGTTTTTATCAGCTAATAACATGCGCTGCGGATTTTACCTGCTCCATGAGAATCTGCACAAGCCTCAGTTCGCTCTCAAACTCTCCCCGCACTCTGCCATACTTATCTTTTACAAATCCCTGCATACTCGTATGCTTTCTGGACTGTATGATAATATCATATATCCCGTACCTGCTTCTGTTCTCCGGTCTGGCATCGCCTTCGTCAGACTTTCCCGCCGCAACATGCTCAGACTCCGGGGAAATCGGATTTTTCTCTTTTATATTCTGCTCTTCCCTCCGGAAGGTCCGTTTTTTCTGAAATGCCTGCGGCCCTCTCTGCCGATCCATCAGCGTATCAATCTGCAAAAGCAGACCTGCCATATTTTCAAATTGAAAACCGTCCGGAAGCGACCTGCTGTAGATCACTCCCGCAATATCATCATTTCGATACCGATCCACGCATACTCTGACATAATTGGACGGAAGCAATGTGCTTTTGTTCTGTCCCGTCACAGTTTCCTCACCACCTTACAGTCTCCATCTGCCGATGAC
>CAKRNX010000034.1 GCA_934371475.1 uncultured Lachnospiraceae bacterium | reverse complement strand
ACCTGAAAATCAAACCGGAACCTGCCAAACTCTGTCGTGGCAATCCCGCAGTCCAGAAAGAGTACATGGTGATAATTATAATCGCCGTGGCACACGGCTCCTGACTCAATCTCCGCATCAAGTTCCTGCTCCCCGTACAGAGTTCCCGCGCGCTCCACAGCAGCAGCAGCCTGCTCCCAGAAAATCTGAAAACTGTTGAGGAACAGCTGCTCAAACGGCTGTCTCGGTTCTCTGCCGCGCACAAAAGCCCGCACCTTTTTCAGCTCCCTTGTCCGCCTGACCAGCTCTTCCCGCAGAGGGACACCGCAGTATTCCTTTGTCTCCTCCGGGAAGCGCATCAGCTGATGCAGCCTCGCCAGATGCTCCACTGCCGCCAGAATATCACGCTCGCAGAACACGCCGCATTCCCTGCCGGGAAACCAGTCCTTCACCACATAACGGTTCTCATCCCTGTCGGCTGACACCAGTTTTCCCTCTCTGTTCTCCACAGCAGTATCCACCATCCGGCAGCCTGCCTCCCTGATTTTCCAAAGGATCCGGTTCTGGACCTCCAGTTTTTTCTCTGATCCGTGAAATTCGCACAGCTGCTTGGAACCTTTGTCCGTCTCACAGATAAAATTGCCCCGCCCTCTTCTGGTTCCGGCGATTTCCAGTTCGTACTGTTCCAGCACCTTCAATGCCCGTTCATTCATACCCGCGTCCCCCTTTTCATGCTCCTTCTAGCTTATGAAAAGCGAGGCTGCGTTATGCCTTTTCAGGCATGCTTTCGATCAGTTCCCTGATCTAGTTCAGTTCTGTGTCATTGTAAACTTTTTTAATATCCTCATATCCATTCTTTTCCAGAGTCTCGATCTGGAACTTGGCATTTTTCTTGAGCGGCTGCACCGTCACGATCATGCCCTGCTCTCTGAGAGCCGTTGCCTTTTTGAATACTTCCAGCAGCCTGGACGGATCTGCCTTCTCATCCACCAGGAATGCCGTTCTCTTCTTGCCGCCCTCGCCTTCACTCCATTTCAGATCCTTCAGGATCGTTACGATACGCTCAAATCCGATGGAGAATCCGCATGCCGGAGCCGGCTGGTTGGAGAAGCGTCCGATCATCTCATCGTAGCGTCCGCCGCCTGCGATGGAGAAATTGTATCCATCGATGCTGATCTCAAAAATGGTGCCTGTATAATAGGACATTCCTCTCACCAGCGTGGGATCAAACACCAGGCTTACCGACGGGTCGATCATACACGATACACTGTTCATGATCGTATCCATATTTCCCGGCACTTTCTGATCCAGGAACTCTCCGCAGGTGCTGCCACAGAATGCTCCGCACTTGAGATCCGGTGTGATCTGTGAGAAATAGGAAATATATTTTTCTACCGCTTCCTGTGCATAACCATGGTTCAAAAGACTCTCTTTTACGCCGTCCAGCCCGATCTTGTCCATCTTGTCCAGTGTGATGAACACGTCGTCAAACTGATCCTCGGTAAATCCTGCGCTGGCAGCCATGGCCTTGAGGATCCGCCGGTCATTGATATGCACCGTAAATTCTTTGATCCCCACCTCGGAGAAGATACGTGTCAGCATCTTGGAGGTGGCTGCGATCAGCTCGATCTCCGCCATAATGGAACCGTCACCGATGATGTCGATGTCACACTGGGTGAACTGGCGGAAACGCCCTTTCTGGGGCTTGTCTGCTCTCCACACATTGCCGATCTGCAGCGCTTTCAGCGGCGTAGGCAGATTGTTGCGGTTATTTGAGTAATAACGTGCCAGCGGAACTGTCAGGTCATAGCGCAGTCCGCTGTCTGCCAGATCGCCCGTCTCCATTCCCTTTTCCAGCTCGCGGCCTCTCTTCATTACTTTAAAGATCAGTTTTTCATTCTCGCCGCCCTGCTTGCCTGTCAGGTTTTCGATATGCTCCATGGCCGGAGTCTCGATCTGCTCAAATCCGTATGTCGCATACGTCTCTTTGATCAGTCCCAGCACATGCTCTCTCAGACGCATATCCTCCGGCATAAAATCATTCATTCCCTTTACAGGAGTCATAATAAATTTCATCGTTTTTCTCCTCTCTTTATCAGCCATCCGGCCGCACAGTGCCTCACAATCCGGCTCTGCATCTGCCGAATATTATATACATCAATCCCTGCTGCCGCAACTGTTTTTTCGCAGCTGCCTGCTTCTCTCCAGCAGATATTCCCTGTTGTTTTTCTGCGGATCTGTCAGCACTTCATCAAAAAGCTGATCCAGGATCTCCCCCAGCGCCCGTCCCGGCGTCATTCCGTCCTCAATCAGATCTTTTCCTGTCAGATGCATCGTCTTCAGTGACAGACATTCCCCCCGCTCCAGGATCCCTTCATAAATCCCGCGTATCCTCTCTAAATACGCAAGCTTGTTCTGATGTACGGCCGGACTCTGCCCAAGGATATCCGCGCGCTTCACTTCCAGAAAGGCCGGAAACAAATCCTGCCCGAACACACAGATACTGCGGCGCACGCTCTCCGGATCCTCCGCCGGGTACAGAGAATGGTTCCGCACCAGACGCACTGTTCTGGCATACGTATCATTGTCAAATTTCAGTCTCTTTAAGATCTTTGCCGCAATCTCCGCACTCTTTTCCGCATGGCCTCTGTAATGATATACACCCTGTTCATCTACCGATGACGTATCCGGTTTGCCCATGTCATGCATCAGCATCGTCAGCCGCAGTATCCGGTCGGCAGGAATCGCTTTCATCGTCTCCAATGTATGGATTCCTACAGAATATATATGGTGTGCATTATTCTGCGGCTGCTCCATCATCCTGTCAAACTCGGGCAGCACCTGGGCGGTTATGCCGTTCTCCCAGGCCATTCTCAGCCAGTCCGGATGCGGCGATACCAGAAGCTTTACCAGTTCCGCCTGGATCCGTTCCGCACTGATGCGTTTCAATGTGGGAGCCAGCTGCGCCATAGCCGCGGTCGTGTCGCTGTCCAGCTCAAATCCCAGCTGTGCGCAGAAGCGTACTGCCCTCATCATGCGCAGCGCATCCTCGCCAAACCGTTCTTCCGCCCTGCCCACGCAGCGGATCACGCCTCTTTTCAGATCCTCGATCCCGCCAAAACAGTCCACCAAACCGCTCTTTTCATTGTAAGCCATGGCATTCACCGTGAAATCACGGCGGCGCAGATCCTCCCGCAGGCTCGGCGTAAATATGACCTGTTTGGGATGTCTTGAATCCTCATATTCCCCGTCAATTCTGTACGTTGTCACCTCAAATCCTTCCCTCTCAATCATGACTGTAATCGTACCGTGGGCAATCCCGGTGTCCACAGTATGCGGGAAAATTCTTTTGATCTGCTGCGGTGTGGCAGAGGTCGTAATGTCCCAGTCGCTGGGTGTGCGTCCCATCACGGTATCCCGCACGCAGCCGCCTACTGCGTACCCCTCATATCCATATTCCTCCAGGCGATCCAAGATTGCCTTAACTTTAGTGGGAAGTAATATTTTCATCTGTCCGGCGTCCTCTCCTGTCTCTCATTCCAGATTATCAAATTTAAAATCATGAAAGCCATCGCTTCTCGATGGTCATTCAGCGGTTATTCGCAATCCGCTTTCGCTACTTGCTCATGAAAGCCATCGCTTCTCGATGGCTTTCAAATTATAACATATTTTCACATTATCGTCACATTTATTCTGTAATGTAAAAATGGGAATGTTTCAAAATTTTAATTTTATTTAACTATTTCGGAAACTGTGATATCATTTCACTATTACCCTATTATTCAATTTTTTAAGTGAGGATCTGTATATGAAAAAAAGATATGTACTGCTGCTGTGCGCCTTTGCCCTCTCCGCTTCCCTCTTCGGCTGCGGAAACAGTAAGGACAGCAGCGAGTCTGCACAGACAGAACAGTCATCTCCCGCACAGGACGATGACGGCACTGTGATTACCGGATATCTGGTGGATAACGCAGATAAATATGTGACTCTTGGCACTTATAAAGGCCTCGAAGTGGAACAGCCGGTCTATACCGCGTCTGACGAGGATGTCTCCATGGAGATTGAAAACACCCTCTATGAATATTCTACCGCCGCCGAAGTTGATCGTGCCGCACAGTCGGGCGACACTCTCACCGTTGATCTGACTGCCACCATCGAAGGTGAGTCCAAACCGAATCTTTCCGAGACTGACTACATTATCGAACTTGGCTATGAAGAGTTCGGTTCCGATTTCGATGAGAAACTGACCGGCTCCAAGACCGGCGATACGCTGGAATTCTCCTGCTCCTATCAGGATGACACCTGGTACGATGACTGGACGGACAAAACCGTACATTTCAAAGTAACTGTAAAAAAAATAGAAGAAAACACCATTCCGGAATATACGGACGACTTCGTCTCCACCCTTGGCTATGACTCCAAAGACGCCTTTGAGGCCGCTCTCAAAGAACAGATACAGGCCAATTACGATGAGCAGTCCACAGCTGAGACAAGAGAAAATGTAATCTCCACGGCCATGGATGCCTGCCAGTTTAACGGTTATCCGGACAAGCTCTACGACTCCTGCAAGTCCACTGTGGAAGAACAGTACTCCGCTTTTGCAGAAATGACCGGCATGACTCTCGATGACCTCTATGAAGCCTACGACATGAGTGACGATGACATCAGGGAAGAAGTCATGTCCACTGTCAACCGCCGTCTCTTTATCAGTGCTCTATGTCAGAAAGAAGGTCTGTCCGTGGACACTGCCGAATACTCTGATTATCTGGACAACAACTGTTATGACTATGGCTTTGATGACGGCACTTCTTTTGAAGAAAGCTATGGCAAAGAAAATATCATGTGGATGCTGTACGAGCAGAAAGCCGCAGCTTATCTTCTGCTCAATGCTGAGATCAGCAAAACACCGGTGTCCACTTCTGAAGAAGATGTGGAAATCTCTGACACTGACGATGAGACCGATGAAGAGATTCTGGACGGACTGGATGACAGTGCCGCGGAATCAGGTTCCGAAGCGGTAGCTGAGACTGACACGGAGACAGAGCAGAATCCTGCATAAAAACGGGAATTTCGGCGGGTTTGCTCCCGGTCACAAACACTTGTGAAATCCTATTTTCCCCTTGACATTGGGCACTTCAGGGCATATAATCAAGGGGCAATAAAAGATTAGGTTTTAAGAACCACGCGGCTATTTTGATTATGAAATCAGCGCCTTATAGTCCTATAGTTAGTGAGTTTTTTATTACCCAAATCAAAACAAATTTTCATAATCGAAATGGAGGTACCCGTGATGAACAAAGGTACAGTAAAATGGTTCAATGCAGAAAAAGGTTATGGCTTTATCACTGGTGAAGATGGAGCAGATGTATTCGTACATTTCTCAGCTATCCAGGGCGAAGGCTTCAAGACTCTTGAAGAAGGTCAGGCCGTTACCTATGATTTAACTGAGGGTGCTCGCGGAATGCAGGCAGCTAATGTTGTTAAATGCTAATTTCTGAATAAAATGACGCATAAAAAAACTGTTGTATCGCATGATACAACAGTTTTTTTATTGTGCGCCCTGCGGCGCACGTTTCGTTTCTAACCGATGCAGGTCCGGAATCCTCCCGGTAGTGGGAGGGACGCAGCCGAAGGCACGGGTGTTATCTCATACACTATTCTTTATGCCCGGATCGGCGTATTCTGCGGCAGACTGCTGACAGGATCAGGATCATCGCCAGTGCCCCCGCCAACAGAAGCAGATACCGCTCCATCGGCGTATCATCCCCCGTCCTCGGGCCGTTGCTGCCTCCGCCGCCGGATCCTCCTCCGCTTCCACTGCCGGGATTATCCCCGGATGGCGTCTTTTCTTTCACTTTATTCACCAGCTCCACCTCTCCTGTCAGATGTTTCAGATCTAACGTTATCGATGTTTCACCGGATATCTCATAACCAAAAGAAGTCTGATCTATTCTTTTGCCGTTTTTATCTGTTTCAAACACCCAGTACACCGTGGAATCCTGATCATTGCCAGTATAGCTGACTCCCACCGTCACCGTATCATTCTGTTTCAGCTCTGTCAGCTGTTCAAGAATATAGTTGCCGTTTTTCTTTGAGAACACACCGGCATAAAATGTATCGTCTACCGTTGTATTCTCATCTCCTTTCATGACCGTCTTTTTAATATGGATCAATGACTCAAGAGAAAAATCCTTTGGCATTGTGCTGAAACGGTTATTCAGTTCCACTGTTCCCTGCCCCTGGCCATGCTCCGGATCCAGCGTCACCCGCTGTGATCCGCCTCCTTCTACGATACAGGTATAGCTGAATCCATGACTCTGCCCTTTACCGCCGTTTTTGATAATATTTCCCTCTTCATCCAGCTCGTACACATAGTAGGTACCCGACGGAAGTCCCGTATACTGCACTTCTCCGGAAGAAGACTTCACCAGATGAACTGCCTTCCGGTAATCCTCCGAGTACGGATGCTTTCCTTCCGGATCAAGAAAAAGTCCTACATAATATGACGTATCTGTAGCTGTCAGCTCCAGTTCCTGCCCCTCATTCAGTATTGACAGCCTTTTTTTCACCAGAATACTTCCATCTGTGGGCTTTTTGGTAATTTCCGCTTTGGGGTACGTCTCTACCTGATAATTCCAGGCATTTTCATCCGAGGAGGTATCCGCCAGCGGCACAGAGACCAGGAAAGGATCTATCTCTGAATACACGGATACCATCTGTCCCTCCTCAGCTTTCTGTAGTACCAGGTACATTCCCGGCTCCAGGTCGTGGAAGGTGGCCCGGCCATGGGTATCTGACTTTCCGGTCTGCCCGGAAAGTTCTTTTGTATTCGCCATACTCTTTAACAGAGCGGCGGCCTGATTGGACGAAGCCGCATTCATTCCCGAAAAACTGATGCCGCTGGCGGAAAATTCAGGAACAAGCTGATAGGAGACGGATTCCCCACTGACACTCAGCTTCGCGACTTTTATAACCTCTATTGTAACTCCGGTAATCGGAACGGTATTCTCATTTTCATCCTGCCAGGATAATGTCACCACAAGCGTTCCTGCTCTGTCCGGATCCAGATCCGGCATCCGGTCTTTTTCACCTGCATACATTGTCCGACTGATCAGAAATATCATAACTGTCAAAATCAGGAGGCCTATCTGTTTCTTTTTTATCCTCATACTATCCATTTTTCTTCTCCTTTTTCCGATTTCCCTTCAGCATAAAAATCAAAATAATAAGGAAAACTGCAATCCCTGCCCGAAGCAGCAAAGTACGCGGATCATTCACCATACTCTCCGCAATCATCATTCCGCTGCTGTCTTCTTCCGCCGTCTCTTCATAATCGGTGCGGACTCCCCTCACCAGAAGCCTGTGCGTATTGACTCCGTAAGGTGTACACGTCAGCAGTGTCATATAATCCTTATCCTCCTCTATCGCCAGTGCGTCCAGTTCGTCCGGCAGCACGGTAAGGATCTGATCCACCCTGTATGCCAGGATCTGATCCAGAACGTGGAGAAAGATCAGATCACCCTCCTCCATCTGATCCAGATCCGTAAACAGCTTGGCATTGGGAAGCCCCCTGTGTCCGGCAAGCACTGTATGCGTACCTTCGCCTCCCACCGGAAGGCTTGTCCCTTCCACATGTCCCACACCTTTCTCAAGCACATCAGCGCCTGTGCCGTGATAGACCGCCAGCTCTATGTGGATTTTAGGGATAGAAATATAGCCCATAATCCCATCATTGGTGGGATTCAGCAGCTGATCATAGGGATGGGTCAGCACATAGTCCTTCCCCTCTTCCTGAAAGGTGTCTTTAATCTCATTGATGCGGTGTTTTCTGTTATACTCCTGTGCTTCCCTGAAAATAGCCTCATATTCACTGTGATCCATATCCCCCACCGTCCGGGAATAGCCGGATATCAGCTGTGAATTGCGGTAGCGGTTCCACAGATCACTGACCGTAGGATATCCGAGTACCCCAAGTCCGGCCAGGAAAACCAGAAGGATCAGGAGTTCTGAAATTCCAAATTTTTTCTTTTTCCCGCGATTATTTTCCACTTTTCTTTCGTTCCTTCTTCTTTTCCCATCGTCCAGTCATCCACACAACCAGTGCGGCAATCAGGATACCCAGTGCACCGCAGACAAGTTCTCCTGTGATGGAAGGATTGTGAAGCGCAGTATTGTGAACAACCGCATTTTTTTCTTTTTCAACAGAAGGATTATCCACCCTGTGCCCTCTCACCAGCAGCCGTCTCGTATTGATCCCGTATGGTGTACACGTCAACAGCGTCGCATAATCTTTTCCCTCAATAATCTCCAGGTCAGAAGTCTCATCGGGATCTACTTCCCGGATCTGATCTACTTCATATGTCAGCAGCTGATCCAGAATATGAAACTGAAAAATATCTCCCTTCTCCAGAAGATTGATATCTGTAAACATCTTTGCACTCGGCAGTCCCCGATGCGCGGAAATCACGGTATGGGTACTCTCTCCGCCTGTCGGCAGGCTGCTGCCCGCCAGATGACCGGCCCCCTTCTCCAGCACCTCACCCGTCGTGTAATGATAGATCGGCAGGGAAACATTAATAGAAGGGATTGTCACATATCCCATCATGCTGTCTCCGTTTACATTCAAGAGACTTTCGTATTCCTCATCTTTCCTGCTTTCACGGATTGAAAAAGCATCCGGAACAGGAAGTCCGATCAATGTCTTATTATATATAGAAGCAGCCTGAAATTCCTTCTCCCGATCATCCCGATCCAAAGTTGTCACAGTCTGCGCATATTCAGATTTTAACTGGTCGTCACGGTAGCGGTTCCAGCGGTCGCTGATGGTCGGATACAGAAGTATCAGCAGCCCTGCAATAAAAATAATCACCAGTACAATTTTAGAAGCATGTTTTTTCATATCCGCTCCGTTCTCCCTGCAAAGCCCCGCATATAAGCAGGTGTCATGTCTTTATCTGTGTCAATCTATTTCATATTTTCATCTATATTTTTCATCTATATCGTTCCTGTATATATGATGATTCTTATTTTCTTAATTAATATCCGTTACTTTGATGTAAGCTGCCGGTTGTGCTGTCAAAGCAATGACTTGCGGGATACACAAAGTACACTTTTATCCTCGTACCATCCGACATATGTCCTTGTCTGGGATATGTCCGGCTGCGCGGATCCCCGCACAGCCGAACATTAAAAGGGAAGAATACCTGGGCATTCTTGAATGTTTATACGTATTGCATCAAGATAAAATAATGATTTTATTTGTATGTTACAGCTCAGCGGATATCGTTGAACTGTAACATAGGTAAATGCTGTATTACTGTTTCCAAATCATGCGCCATACCACGCATTGCTTTTCCTTAACTCTTATGCTGCTTTTCTTTTACGCAGATACATAACAGCTGCGATTACCATCAGAGCAACACCGATTACAGTAAAGATATAGGTACCGATACCACCGGTAGCGGGCAGGGAACCAAGCTTACTGTTCTTGATGTAAGTTGTAGTTGTAGTCGTCGGCTCAATCTTTGTAATTGTTCCGCCCACATACGTTGCCTCATAAGTAGAAGCCTTACCGTCAACTGTTACTGTATAAGAGTGCAGGGTACCGTCTTCATTATATGCCGGTGTAATCTCTACATGATGTGTCTGAGTATCCAGAGAATAACCATCCGGAGCCTTGGTCTCCTTTAATTCATAGGCGCCTGCATCCAGTCCTGTGAAGCCTTCAAAATATCCGTTTGCATTTGTTGTAGCTTTATAACTTTTACCTGTAGGTTCGCCATCGACATCCAACTGGGTCAGAGTAAACTCTGCGCCGCCCAGTGCATGTGTTACGACAGTTTCTTCTGTGGTTGTATCGAATGTCTGATCCACCACCTCACCATTTTCATTCACCTTAATGATTTCGTGTGATTTTGCTTTGATCAGATTTGTATTTCCACTGATCTTTCCATCCAGCGCAAATGTATAGATGTAAGTCTTATCCGTCTTTTCTTTCTTACTGTCTTTGTTCGTCGGGTCATTAGAATATGAAATTTTCGCAGTGTTGCTGTTGCCATCCATATTCACAAGAGCCGTATCCTGTAAAGTACCGGAATATGCCACGGTTACTTCTGTTCCGCCGTTTGCTCTGATATACGCATCTGTAAATTTAATGGTCATCGTCTGACCTGTATAGGTAATCTCGTAACCATTTTTGTCTACAGGTTCGCCTTTGACTGTAACCACTGCATTTTCGTTCGGTTTCAGTCCGTCACTCATCGTATCGGAGATCTCAAATGACACTGCTTCATACTGCTCAGAATATGTCGGGATCGTTGCTTTTACCTGATAGCTGATCTCATCACCAACTGCCACGTCAGATCCTTTGCCTTTTCCGTCTGCCGCATCCACAATCTCCTTTTTAATGGTCGGTTCAGAAGATTTTGCTACAGTTGTGCCGCCAACAAGTGTCCAGTTATCTTCTGCGGATACTTCTCCATTCTGAATACCACTTCCGTCGACAGCATAATATACGCTGACTACCATGGGATTGTAAACGGTTGTTGTGTCGGCACCGCTGGCAATGATCAGGTATACACCTGCCTGCATGTTATCTGCAGTATAAGTAGTATTGCCATCTGAAGTCAGCACTTTGCCCTCGCCCAGCACTGCCGTCTTCTTCGCAATCGCAAAAATCTCTTCCGCTGTGGGATTGGCGATATCCCCAATGGTCACTCCGTCCACTGTTTCATATCCGGTAAAACCATTTTCTGTATAGTTGGCTTTTACAATTTTGTATGCAGTCAGTGTCGGATTGCCTGTTACGTTTGTTACGGTAATTGTTCCTTTGTCATCTGCTGACGGTGTGGTTCCTGTGCCTGTGCTTTCTTCTGTAGCAAATACTGTCATGCAGGATGTAATCAGAAGCATCGCTGCCAGCAGGAAAGCCCATAAGCGTTCACTCATTTTTCTTGTGTTTTTCATGTCCTTCATCCTTTCATTCTTTATTTTTTTACTTTACTCTTTTATGTTTCTCAGCCAGCTTGCTGCTGTTTTCTCATGCGTTACCCATAGTGCCCTCCTTTCGTCTATTTTTTATAAACAACAGGAGTGCTGTCATAAGCAATGCAACACCGCTGACTGTGAAACCGTAGGTTCCGATCCCGCCGCTGTTAGGCAGGTGATATTCCCGGTAGGATACCTGCACTACCGGATGTGGAAAGGTCAGTGTCTTCGTCTGACCATTATAGCTGCAGGATACAGATGCCTGCCTGTTGGAGCGGAAACCTGACTGCCCGGAACTGGTCCGGTTGGCTCCGTAATCTGTCTCATCGTCTCCCTTGCTCCCTCCATATCCATCCTCATCCTTGGCAAACAGATGGTTCATGTACTCTGTCTGCGCTTCCTGGGACGTCTTTACATTGTAGGACACTGTGTATGTGTCATCTGCACTGATCTGCAGTTTGGGGTTAAACGTGACTGTCAGCGTTCCATGTGTGTCGCTCTCCGATGCCGGAGTAAACGTCACACTCTGGATCACATCTATCGTCTCGCCGCCCTGTGTCATCGTGTTGCTGACCGCTTCCCCAATGTTTCCGGAAGAAGCGGCACCTTCACTCTTCCACACGACGGTCTGTGTACCATCCTGCTCAGTCCGGACAATCTTCAGATCCGGTGACTCGCCGTACCAGTCTACATACTGGCTCAGCTGGTCATTCAGAACAAACTGTGTGGCCTGGATCTTCTCCAACATATTGTCAAAAGTCTGCCTCAGCAGATCTGCATCGGATGCTTCCACAAAATTATTGATGCCTGAAATCGTCTGCAAAAGATCTGTCGCACCGGGATCTCCATTATAGATACCGATACTGTACACCGACAATGACGGATACTTTTTTCGAAACTCTGACCAGGCAGTCTTGGTATAATTACCTGCCACACTGTTGCTTCCCCTTGTCAGTTTTCCTGATGCATCAATATAAATATTCGGCTCTCCGTCACTGATAAACAGCACCATTTTTGTATTACCGTCCCCGGCCACCTGCTGCAGTACCTCATCCATCCGGCGGAAGGATGAGTCATACTCCGTTCCGCTCTTTCTGGTAATCACATCCGTGTAGCAGTCCTGCGGCGTCAGATCACCGTCTCCGGCAGAAGTCCACTGTCTGACAACCTCAGCAACATTATCTTTATTGCTTTCATAAGACCCGTTAATACAACTGTTTCCGCCTGCAAGCTTAATTACAGCCACCTTGTTTTTACTGTTCTGCCGCAGCACCTTATACACAAATCCGTCCGTGTCTCTGGACGCTCCCGCATAAGTACCTGCGGAAGCACTCAGACCGGGCTTTGTCCCCCGGATCGTTCCATTTACGAGTTCGTCCAGCGTCTGGATCCTGGTACTGCTCCCGTAGGTACTGGTCATACTGCTTGTGCTGTCTTCCACAATCAGCAGATCCACTGCATTTTTCTGACCGGAAAAATCCAGATACAGCCGGTACAGATCATCGCCTGTTACAGAAGTATCAGGATTGTTCCCCCTGTCTCCCAGATAGTCAATCCTCTTGCTGCAGTCCGCATCAAACCCAAGCGTCGGATCATCGCCGTTGATCGGATCCCATTTCGCATTTCTGATCGTCTGCGTATAATACTTCTCACCGAAATTATCGGCATTGCCAAGCTGCGGATCGGTAATGTAGCGGTACATGTTCATTGCGTTATCCACTTTATCCGACAAATTAGGTTTCAAATCATCTTTGATCAAAATATACCTTGTCACCGACTTTTTATCTGCCAAATAGGTAGCCGTCAGTGCGGCATTTTCCCACCTGAAGTGTGTCGTGCTTTTTGCCTTCCCGTCTGTTCCGTCATACTCTTTTGAGCTGACACTCAGTTTTCCATTAATAATCGCCAGATATGTTCCGGTCGATACATTTTTCAGCGAAAAAGTACCATCATCATTTGCTATTGCAGTCCACTTGACACTGTCACTCACATTCGGCAGAGAAGACGAATAGTTTGTATCCCCCAACGTTACGCTGCCGCCTGTCGTCACACTGCTTGCAGAGCCCGACTCATTAATCGCTCCTGTTCCATTCCTAGATGTTGTCCTTGCAAACACATAGACCTTTCCATCCTGCAGTCCCGCTGCATCCGATACCCAGGCTCCTGCGTCATGGGATGCCACATCTGAAGATGTGTAATAATATCCCGATACTCCGTTTGTCTCTTCTGCATAATAACTGATCACGTTTCCGTTCTCATCCAGATACGGCAGATTCTTAAAATCGCCGGTCCAGTTATTCTTTGCATTCAGGACAATGGTTCTGGTTGTCGCGGTTCCGAAGCCCTTCTTCCCTTTGTACAGTGTGAAGCTCACAAAATCTCTCGTATGCTTATCGGCTCCGTCTCCCCACTCCTTTGTTACCCGCAGAAGTGTCACCGGTCCGTCAGGGATTTCTTCGCCGTCAGACGTTACCGTAATCTCTACATCTCCCGTTTGCGTCAGTGCTTTTACTGATGCTGCAGTTTTTGTATCGGAAAAATTTTTGTTTGCTCCATCCACTTTTTCCGGAGTAAAGATAACCTTCAGTTTAGCAACATATACTCCTGCCTTTTTTCCGATATAGTCATACGACCGATCCGGGAAATCCGCTTCCTGAACCGTCCCGTCTTTCACTGTAACGCTTCCGCATTCCACTTCTGTGCCATCCGGAAGTACCCATGTATAAGACAATGTCCCGTTGATCTGATCGTAATTATCTACCCGATCTTCCGCATCTTTTACAATCTCATTGCTGAGATCTTTCAGTTCTACAGACTCTCCGACTTTAATCTCGGCTGTACCGCCATCCACTGTAGTGAAGCGGATCGGCACATTGACCTGCGGCGTATCGCGGCAGTCCACATTGTAAGTCAGCACATCCCCTGTAGGAGTTCCGTCATTATCCATCGGCTGATGCTGATAAGTCAGTGTCGGCGTTCCTACATTCGAGTACACATTGTTGCTGCCAATATAATCATCTTTTGCAACAATACCAAAGTGCAGCACACATTTTGTAGTGTTGAATGCCCTACCGAAATTGTAGGTTACTGTCGTTGTCCCATCCAGATTTTCATCAATCTGAAGATTGGGATCATCCGGTCCTACTACCGTTTCTGTTTTCACACTGCCGTCTTTGTTGTAAACGATTGCTTTAACAGGTTCTTCCGGATCCAGCGCAAACTCATCTGTCACCGTGTCTGTAAGCGTCATATTATCGACATACTTATCCGATGCCGTAATATCAATCGCCTTCCGCTTCATTTCCTTTCTGGCAATCTGCAGCAAAGTCTGAAACACAGCTTCTTCATTTGTCGCTACATACTTCTCTGTAAAAGTAGTCCCACTGCCGTCCAAGAAAGAAGAACCCGTGTTATTGCCTGTATTATCCAGCCATGAAATCAGCGCAGAACCGTTCGGCGTTCCCTCGTTCACCCGGATGCCGTATACTCCGTTTAATTTTGAAGTCTGAAATGTCTTCCACGGAAGCGTACATCCATATCCATTGTCACCATTTGAATTTTCCGTTGATCCGCCGATGATCACTGCAACCTTTTCAATATCATCATAACTGAGTACATATCCGTACATATCCTGCCAGTTTCTCAGATTATCTGGCAGAGCACTTACAGCAGCCTCCAGCTGTTTTGTGTCATAATGTACATGCTCACAGTTTCCGAAACTGTCCCAGTTTATAATTGCATCATGGAGCATTGCATAATTATTTGTCACATAAAGCGCTTTTCCGCCGGCATCTTTATCCAGAAGCATCGTCTGGCTGCCTGCATGCTGCACTTCTGTAACACCAAGCACCAGGTTGCTGCCCGGATAATTGGCCTGCATATAATCTACAAAACGCAGCAGTGCATGTTTGATATCATACAAATTTGCCATAGCAGTGTTATCTGCCGCTGCGCCTTTCTCTGTTGATCCCTGCCCTATCAGCGCATTGGCATGAAGCATATCAAACAGCTGCCATGACGTCTGAATCTGCAGTACCATGGCTACCGGCCCCAGTGCCTGTGCCTGCACATCTGCTGTGATATCTACCTTGTATTTACGCTCCGTATTGTTATCACCGGCAGCATCCGCTGTCACTTTTTTATCCAAATCCTTGATAATGTTGGTGTAATCCACTCCGCCTTCCAGGAAGTCATAACTCAGCTGTTCTATCCGTGCGCTCTTGGATCCGTGAAAAGAAGAAGTATTATCTTTCGGCCACTCCAGATCGCTGTCGCCGTATGTATATTTCGGATAATCAGAAATATTGCTCTTACTGTTTGGATCGTAGAGATCATACAGATACACATCCCATACGTTCTTTACTGCATTAAGTCCTGCCTGTTCACCGCCTGCGTTCAGATATGTTTTTGCCAGATAATCCGCATACGTCTTTGCATCCCGAAACGGTACCCGGCTGTCTCTCGCGACATTTCCATAGTAAAAATAATCATTAAAAGCCGTTCCATTGATGGCAAGTGTGCCAAGATTCAGCCCCTCATTAATCTCCCTGATTGCCTCGGCAAACTCAGACCGGCGCGGATTGATCCAGAGCGGATTGCTGATGGCCAGCTCCAGATCTGTCTCTGCATCATGTAAAGTGCAGCGGACATCTTTTCCACCGTCCTGCAGTGCTTCAATCGCACTGGCATTGATTGTCTCCCCAGTATCATCGCAGAGTATTTTCCACTCTCCGTCTTTCTCTTCCTGATACTCCCACCGGTATGTATAATTGCCCGGAATGTCAGGTTCCGCATCAATGTATGTCGTCTCATCCTCTGTCCGCTCTGCAATAACAACAGAGGGAAGTGCGTAAAATACAGCAAATGCCTCATATAATTCTTCAGTTGTAGCCGGAACTGCTGTCCCGCCAAAATCCTGCACATACCTGGTTTCAAGCCAGTCGGCAAACCCCGGTTTTACTACTTCAAGCACATCATAGATCGTTACTTCGGATGAGTACCCTGCATTGTTTTTATCCTTTGCCCCATATACCCGGTATACCCGCTTCAGCGGAATATCTGTAACTGCCGAACTGTCGGCCACTACTTTTGTCTCTGTATTTTTCTTAATTTTACCTGTTTCTGCTGATCCGCTCTGCCATGTCTGACCGCCGTCATCACTGTACTGGATCTGAAAGACCATATTATCTTCCGTACCGGACACAGTAAATGTAATACCTGTCAGTGTACGGGAATCCTGATCCCAATTCGCTGCACTGATCTTTTGATTAACCGTCACACCGGAAGCTGCCAGCATTACGATACCGTACAGGGAAAAATGATCCGTTCCAATGACTACTTTTCCCTCTTCGGTCAATGTCGCATTCATATCTGTGGCTGCCGCATTTTCCTCATCCACATGAAATACTCTTGTCTCCCGGTCTCCGTCAGAAGTAACACCTTCAAAAGTCATTTCCACAGGACCCGTCGGTTCAATCTTCTCTTCTCCGTGCCAGAGCGTCACATCATACAGATAGATCGCTCCGTCTTCAAGGTCTGTCCCATCTACTGCTGCGCCAATCATTGCTGACGCTGCATCATTTTCAATGTGCTCTGCTGTCACCGTGATCTCATCTGCCGGATATGGCAATGATGACTTTGGTGCCAGTACTGTAACTTTTACTCCATCATCCGCCACAGCTGCCAGCTCAATTTTCTCAGCTTCTGTTTCTGCAACAACCTCTTCGGTCTCCGTTTCGGTTTCCGTTTCAACTTCCGTCTCCGCCTCTGTGACTTCCTCTGTTATCTCTTCCGTTTCACTCTCGGTCTCGGTTTCAACTTCCGTCTCGGTTTCAGTTTCTGTCTCAGTTTCAACTTCTGTCTCGGTTTCCGTTTCAACTTCCGTCTCAGTTTCAACTTCTGTCTCTGCTTCTGTGATTTCCTCTGTTACCTCTTCCGTTTCACTCTCCGTCTCAGTTTCCGTCTCAGTTTCAACTTCTGTCTCGGTTTCAGTTTCAACTTCCGTCTCACTCTCGGTCTCAGTTTCCGTCTCAGTTTCAACTTCTGTCTCTGTCTCTGTGATTTTCTCTGTTACTTCTTCCGTTTCACTCTCCGTCTCAGTTTCCGTCTCGGTTTCCGTTTCTGTGAATTCCTCTGTTACTTCTTCCGTCTCACTCTCCGTCTCAGTTTCAACTTCTGTCTCTGCTTCTGTGATTTCCTCTGTTACCTCTTCCGTTTCACTCTCCGTCTCGGTTTCCGTCTCAGTTTCTGCCTCTGTAGGTTCTTCTGTTATTTTCTCGGTTTCAGTTTCGACTCCTGTCTCAGTAACTTTTTCTGTTATTTCCTCGGTTTCTGCCTCCGGCACAGTCTCAGCAGCTTTTTCGGTCACTTCTTCTGTTTCTAGCTCTACAGTTTCATCTGCTATTTCCGTTTCCGCTGCCTGTGTCTCCACGTCAGATTCTTCTGTGTCCATAACGACAGTCCGGAAAAAATTTTTTGTTCTAAATGTAATCTCTTCCACACTGTTATCCTGATACAGGCGAAGCTGCATCTGTTTCTCCAGTGATACATTTCCTTTTTCATCAATCAGAGCCACCCGTATCCCGCTTGTATCCCTGTCAAAACTGTTAAACTGCAGTCCTTCCAGGTATCCGATCGTCACTTCCAGTTCTTTTTGCGGTGTAACCATATGACCTTCTTCATCTTCCAGACAGATCTCATACAATCTGAACTCCGTTATATTAAGATCCTTCTGCCCATATTTCGCATCAAATTCCTTTTTTATCTTCCGGGCAGCGTCAGATCTTTCTTCCTCTGCTGTTTTCCAATCTGCTTTTGTTGTTTCTTTCTGCGGATCTATCTCTTTTGCCCTGATCCTGACTCCCGACGGAAGCACTCCTTCCGGATCCTGCACCATCACAGTGATCCCATCTTCCATCATCAGAAAAAGCGTGTCGGACGAATCCTCAGCAGCAGACTCTGTTATCTCCCCAGTATCGTCAACTTCTTCAAAAATATCGTCCCCGAAATCTTCTTCTGCAATCTCATTTCCCTGATCTAAATCAGACAAATCCTCTATATTACGGTTGTCTTCCCAGCTTCCTGAGCCGCTGTTTTCAGAAACACTCTCCTGTCCGTCTGCACTGAAGTTTTCTTCCTCCTCCAGCATTTCCGGCAGCTGCTCTGCTGCTGTATCCACGATTCCCGGATACACA
Organism: uncultured Lachnospiraceae bacterium; assembly: GCA_934371475.1. Lineage (GTDB taxonomy): Bacteria > Bacillota > Clostridia > Lachnospirales > Lachnospiraceae > Merdiplasma. The sequence continues at coordinate 567 of CAKRNX010000034.1, read as the reverse complement.
TTCACGCTGATTAATAATAAACATACAGACAAAATTACGCTAAGAATCCGCTTCGCCGTTTGATAGACAGCTGATTTGTTTCTCTTTCTTTTCATACTATTGCCCTTTCTCCACACTCTCTATAAAACTAACTATGAAATTGTATTTTCCATATATTTTTATTAATATCACTTCATATTGTAACTTATTGTGTTTTTATGTGCGCTTTAATAAGCCCGGCTCTGCCGCGCAATAAAACATACCATATAAAATTCTATTTTTCAGAATTTTTGTGAAAATCCTTTCGGAATTTCACTAGGAAATCTATAAGACTACAAAATTGTATTTCTGTATTTAATGTTAAAATATTTTTATAACTATTATGATACATTCAAAACAATCTGTAAAAAAATGAAACATATAGAAGCATATATCCTGTGTTTGCGATTAACAGCAGCAAATATGCTTTATTGAGAATGATAATATCATATGGTTTTCATAATTTCAAGAATCAATAGTGCTAAAAAATATCCAAAAATTGGTTTTTATTTTTGTTTAAAAGCATGAATTTTATGAGATTATATTTAA
>CAKRNX010000033.1 GCA_934371475.1 uncultured Lachnospiraceae bacterium | reverse complement strand
TTCTTACTCTGATGAGACCGAGGCTCCTTCTTATCCTGATGAGACCGAGGCTCCTTCTTATCCCGATGAGACCGAGGCTCCTTCTTATCCCGATGAGACCGAGGCTCCTTCTTATCCTGATGAGACCGAGGCTCCTTCTTATCCCGATGAGACCGAGGCTCCCTCTTATCCTGACGAAACTGAGACTCCTTCCTCCGATGTGGGGCAGCAGATTGCAGACTATGCCGTTCAGTTTGTGGGAAATCCCTATGTATGGGGCGGTACAAGCCTGACGAATGGCGCTGACTGTTCTGGATTTGTCCAGTCAGTATTTGCCAATTTCGGCATTTATCTCTCCCGTGTAGCGGCAGATCAGGCCGGAAACGGAACATATGTGGATCTTGGCAGTCTGCTGCCGGGTGATCTGCTGTTTTACGGCTCCGGCAGTATTAACCATGTTGCCATCTACATCGGCGGAGGTCAGATCGTCCATGCTGCCAACTCCAGCAGCGGCATCTGTATCTCCAGCGCCTACTACTCTACTCCGGTATGCGCCGTCAGATGCTGGTAAATATGCAAAAATACCTCAGCATTCTTAAATATATTTGACTAAAAAGCATCCCTTTTTCCACCCGGTATCGCAAATGTGAGATGACGTACACCTCGCAGCAAGAATACCAAGGCATTCTTGAATGCATATACAGAGCGGATAAAAAGGATGCTTTCTGATTTCTCTCTTTTATTTTTCTATATTTATTCTGTTATGCCTCTGCAATCTGCTGATGCACTTTACGGCGCACCGTGCGGAAGCAGATCACCTGCATCACAATAGTGATCATCCAGGACGCCGGATAGGAAATAAACAGTACATACAGAGACCTGTACTGCGGAAAAATCCAGAAAATCCACACAATTCTGGTTCCCACGGTTCCGATCACAGACAGGATCATAGGCACTGTTGAATGGCCCATTCCCCGCAGTGCGCCCGGAAACAGATCCATGATGGCGCAACAGAAATACGGCACTGTTGTGATGGAAAGAATCTCAATCCCGCAACGCACCACTTCTTCATCCGTCGTATAAATTCTCAGGATCTCATCGCCCAGCGCATAAGCTCCGCAGCCCAGCACCAGCGCCACTGCTGTCGTCAGAAAAAGACAGTCAAGCAGCACTCTGTCCATCCGTTTTGTCTTTCCCACGCCATAATTCTGACTCGTAAAACTCATGCATGCCTGCGTCACCGAGTTTACTGATACATACAGGAATCCCAGCACATTGTTGGCCGCCGTATATCCCGCCATAGCGACAGATCCGAAAGAATTGACTGAAGACTGCAGCAGCGCATTTGACAGATTAATCACCATGCTCTGGATACCTGCCGGAACTCCGACCTGAAAAATCTGTTTTACGTAAACTTCCCGCAGTCTCAGTCCGGAAATATGAAGTTGATAACTGGACGGCGCTTTGCACAGACACCGCAGCACCAGCACACACGACACCATCTGTGAAATCACAGTGGCAATCGCCACGCCGGCCACAGACAGATCACATACAATGACCAGAAAAAGATTCAGTCCTGCATTGATCAGTCCCGAAATAATCAGAAAAATCAGCGGCCGCTTAGTATCTCCCACAGCACGCAGAATTGCGGCTCCGTAGTTATACAGCATAAAAAACGGCATGCCCACGAAATAAATGCGCATATACAGCGTTGCCTGGTCAATCACATCTTTTGGCGTAGCCATCAGCTCCAGCGCGCCTCTGGCAAACAACACTCCTATAAAAGCCATCACAATGCCGCTGATCAGCGCCAGCATAATAGATGTATGGACGGTCTCTGACATTTCCTTTTCCCGTCCGGCCGCATAAAATCTGGCCGCCAGTACATTGGCTCCCAGCGAAATCCCGATAAACAGGTTGGTAAACACATTAATCAGCGCAGTCGTTGATCCCACGGCAGCCAGAGCCTGGCTTCCGCTGAACCGTCCTACCACGATAATATCCACCGCATTAAACATCAGCTGCAGGATACCCGAAAGCATCAGCGGCAGCGAAAAGGAAATCAGTTTGTCCATGATGGACCCGCTGCACATATTTATCTCATATTTGCTGTTTTTCACTTCAATCACTCCATATACTGTCTTTTTCGTCCGGATGAATCTTCACACTGCACTTCACTGCTTGCACATATCTGAAAACTCATTCCTGTAAACTGCCTGTCTTCATTCCCGGAAGACAGCAGCAGAATTACCGTACCAAGTATACACTTTTTTCTTATTATAATAAAGTACTTTCCGGACAAAATATACATCTGATGTGAAGTGACTCCCGTCTCTGCAGCCTGTCACAAAACAGTTATCCTGGTTACCACTCTATATACCCGTCCAGAGGTCTCGTATACAGCTCGTCCCCAGTCACCGGCTGATAGCGCTCTTCATCATTCTGATCACTCCACCCTAACGGTGCGCGGTAAACCTTATCTTTCTCTGTATCATAAATCCGCTCATATCCCAGTGTGGAATCGCTCTGTTTCTGCCGCATGATCTCCTCGCTCTCATTTTTATGATTCCATGCCTCCATGATCTGATCCGACATGCCGCTAAGCTCCGCTCCCAGCTGACCGGCACGCTCCGCCTCAGCATCGCTCTGCGCCATCGCATTCTTCACAAAAGAATCTGTATATTCCAGTGATCCCAGACATTCTGAGAGAACTTCCTGCCATTCTTGCAGTGTATCTTCCCCGGCAGTCAGCGCCACGATGTTATATGCCGCGTAATATCCTCCGTCAACACCAAAACCGGAAAGCTGATCGCCTGTCATATCCACCACATCCGCCGTAAACATTCCTTCTCCCCGGAGACCATCCGCATCCGTAAACGATGCCCACAGAATCTGTGATCCCAGAGATACAGATGCCATCATGCTGCTGCTCTCCAAACTCTCAATCGTTGAAAATTCATAAAAACGCGGGAACTTGTACCCGTAATAAGAAGGTTCGATACTCTCGGCAAATGACGCATACTCTGAAAAGATCTGAAAAAATCCTGCGGTAGAAGGATCCGAGAGTACCGGTGCATTTGCCATCACCGCATACGTATCCCCGTACATCTGCTGTGACTGCTGGTAATATGTTTTCCCCGTCTCATCATGCAGCAGCGGCAGCGCCTTGAGCAGCACAAACACCTGATTCACCGTATTTTCCGGATCATATACCCGGATCGAATGAGTCATTCCATAAGATCCTGCCGTCACTTTCCAGCCCTCCGGCACTTTCATCTTAAAATCTGCTGTCTCATACTCCTGCCAGGTCACTGTTTTTGCCTCAGTCGGTGTAATCTCAATATCTGAAGATCCGCCCTCACTCTCCTGCACGGCTGGTTCTTTATTCCCATCCGTATTCCCACGCTCCTCATCCGACTGCACCGCTCCCGATGCAATCTCATCCGCAATGCGCCACAGTTCCTCATCATGTTCCAATTCATACGTACTGGTTCCCACTTTCAGATGATGCTGGTTAAACGAGAACGTAAAAGCCTGGGCTGTAGGCAGCGTAAAAATAAAAATATCATCATAATCCGATGCCATGCCCTCTGTTTTTCCAAGCACCTTCACTTCTGAAATTGCCTGAAACAGACGTCCGATCTGTTCCTTGTCCTCCTGCAGCACATATTCCTCTGCTGTCTCATGATTTCTCCGGTAAAAAACCGACACGATATCTGTCTGCTCAAAACCTTCTGCAAATTCCTGCACTTCCAGGTCATAACAGGAGAAAATCTCTCTCCCCTCCTGTCCGCCATATACGCACATTGTCAGTGTCAATGCAGCTGCCGCTCCGATTGCCGCCATCTTTTTCATTCTTTTCATCTGACTCCTCCCTCCCGGTATGTTACTGTTTTCCATCCGTATTTTATATAGCCTCCGGCAGAATGACAGAGACATTCCTGAACTTTTATGCTTTATTATACCGTATCTTTCCGGAGACTTTCTGTTTATTTCCATTCAGGCAATGACATTGCGGAAATTGTTGCGTTCCCGACAGCATGTTTTATATAATGACAGTAACTGAACTTTGTTAAAATACCAGGGAGATTTATCACTATGGAACTGAAAGATAAACTGAACGAATACATGGAACAGCTGAACTGCTCCGCCAAACTTCTCGCGCAGTGCTCCGGCCTCTCTGCCGCCACAATCAGCCGCTACCGCTCCGGGGAACGCATCCCGGAACCTGGTTCGGAAAATCTGTCCGCCCTGATTGACGGACTGGCGGAAATTGCCTCCAGACAGCAACATACAGAACTTACAAGGGAAACCATCAGCAGCACTTTTGCCGCGCTCATGGATCAGACGCCCGCCATCGATACCGGCAGCCTGCAGCAGAATTTTCATCTTCTGCTCACAGCCCTCTCGATCAGTGTCTCCGAGCTTGCCAGATCTCTGAATTATGATCCATCCTATCTCTCCCGGATCCGCAGCGGACAGCGTCAGCCCGCCAGACCTCTGGAATTTGCCGACCAAGTCTCCCGCTTTGTGGTGCGCCGTTTTACGCGCGAAGAAGAGAGAAGCGCCGTAGTTTCCCTCATCGGCTGCTCCCCCGAACACCTGCATGATCCGGAACTTTACCTGAAGCTTCTGCGGGAATGGCTTGTCAGCGGAAAGTATCCTGTCCGCAACAGCCTGAATGAATTTCTGGAAAAACTGGATGAATTTGACCTGAACGAATATATCCGCGCCATCCATTTTGATGAACTGAAAGTCCCCAGCGTACCGTTCCGTCTGCCCATTTCCAGAACCTATTACGGACTGCGCGAAATGATGGACAGCGAACTGGCTTTTCTCAAAGAAACTGTGCTGTCCAAATCAATGGAGCCGGTGATTATGTACAGCGATATGCCAATGGAAGAAATGGCCAAAGATCCGGAATTTCCGAAAAAATGGATGTTCGGAATGGCTATGATGCTCAAGAAAGGACTGCACCTGCATCAGATTCACAATATCGACCGTTCTTTTGACGAAATGATGCTGGGGCTGGAAGGATGGATCCCCATGTACATGACAGGCCAGATCTCCCCTTATTATCTGAAAGGGACACCAAGCAGCGTATTTTCCCATTTTCTGAAAGTATCCGGCAACGCGGCTCTATCCGGAGAAGCGATCGTCGGTTTTCACGGCGATGGGCGCTACTATCTGACCCGCAACAGGGATGAGGTAACATACTACCGCAAAAGAGCAGAACATCTTCTTTCCAAGGCCTCTCCGCTGATGGAGATTTACCGGCAGGACAGCAGCCAGTCCTATGACAGCTTTCTCAGGCGCGACGCCAAAACTCCCGGAGCCAGAATCCGCATTCTCTCCTCGCTTCCGCTATGCACCGTCTCAGTCGACCTGCTGACCCGGATGATGGAAGCCGGGTGTATACCCAAGAAACTGCAGCAGCAGATTCTTTCCTATATCCGCATTCAGAAAACGCTGGAACAGGAAATTCTGAGTCACAGTTCCATCACAGATGAGATTCCGGTGGTAAGCCGTGAAGAATTTGTGCGTTTCCCGATCACACTTTCTCTCTCCGGCATGTTCTGTGAGACAGATATCCTGTATACATGGGAAACTTACTGCGAACATCTGCAGCTTACACGTCTGGCCGCCAGACAGTGCAGCAATTACCATATAAAAGAAAATCCGGCTTCCCCGTTCCGCAACATCCAAATCAGCATTCTGGAAGGACGTTGGGTACTCGTATCCAAAAACAAAGCGCCGGCGATCCATTTTCTGATCCATCATCCTAAAATGCGGGCTGCATTTGAACATATGACCCTGCCGCTGCTTGATAACTGAACTTACAACTTATGAAAAACCTTTGTAAAACAGACATAAGCATCCCCCTGACCTCTCGTTTAGTGCTCCGCGCACATGAAGCGTGAGAACGCTTATTCTGCGTTCAAACACACGCTGGCGTTTTTTACAAATGCATTTAAAAATATTGCAAAACATGGTATACTTGTTCTGCTCAAGAATGCCACGACATTTTTGCTGCGAGGTGGAAGTCATCTCACATCTGATATATTTTCAGCAAACTTACATGCCTTACATGCAATATCAACAAAAATATTGATATCTGTTTTGCTTTATTATTATCAGGAAACGGAGGAGTTTCTAAATGCATGCTACATTTCCATCTGACAAGCCAAGACTGCTTGCCGGCATTGGCATACTCTGCTCGCTGCATATCTTATTTACAGCAGTACCTGCCTGCGCATTTCAGGAGCTGTCTTCTCCTTCTCTTCTTCCGGTAGATCTGGAAGCTGAAAAACTGGACAGCTGGCAGGAATGGCGGGAGATGAACGGCGGCAGCTATTCCGACTGGATCGGCATTTACTATGCCGAAGGCACCGGACTGGAACTGCAGATCACCTGCCAGTATCTGCGGGGTGCCGACTGTTTTCCTCTGGATGAAAACGGAAAGCCTTTCATCACTGTCACACTGAATAATTATGATCTTGGCCAGACAATCCTCTCTGAGCGGATCTATGAATCCGGAACGGATGAGTATATCACCTCCGATGCCGGCATAACTCTGACCCGGAGCGAAACGCAGCAAATTCAGGTCAGCTTTTCCAGTGACCAGATTATCTCCTGGAACTGCAGCGGTATCTATCTCTACAAAGGGCTTACTTCCGCAAAGTTTACCGATGTGGAGCTTCTGGAAGAAACCCCGGTAAAAGATAACTGGACCGGCACTTATCTGGATGATACCACAGAAGCGTCCTGTGGCACCTCCGCCCTGTACTCATTTAAACAGCTGTACGGGACAAACGATTATGTATGCTACTCCAACCTTATGACGCACGGAGATGAAACCGGCAGCTTCTATCACATCTATACCGAGAGAAGCAACAAACTGGTTCATGCATGTCCGTCCGGCCCTTCTTCTTCTGAGACTGCATATATATGCTATGAAAAAACAGACAACAGCGCACTTTGCCGTCCGGTATCAGCCATCCTCGAAAGCAAGCTCGATGCACCGCTTGACTCCTGCGAACTGGCCGGTATCTATCAGCAGATCTCAAAGCATCCCCTGTGGGAAGATGAAGACTGTGACGGATACTTCTGGTAACCGGAACCTCTATAACAAACATTCAGGAATGGCCCGGCATTGTTCCGCGCAGTCCGCACTCCGTTTCGATCGACGCAGATTCATCGTCCCCTAAACAGTGTGCACCTTACCGGAGACTTTTTCTCAAATAGAAAGGCAGCAGGAAGTTTGAATTCTGTCCGCATCCCTGCTGCCCATTGTTTTGAATTATGATTTTAGATACACTGTTTTTCCTCTTGCAATCACCTGTGTAAGTTCCAGATCCTGATCCAGAATACACAGATCCGCATCGTATCCTTCCTGAATCTTTCCTTTCCCGTTCAGGTGAAGAACCCCTGCCGGGTTTGAAGTAATCAGAGAAAGCGCTGTTTCAAGCGGGATTGCTGTCTTCTTCACACATTCCCCGACCTCCTTAAGCAGGCAGCTGGACTGTCCTACGCCCATTCCGAGGAACTCGCCGTCTTTGCTGTACATCGGAAGACTTCCCTGCCCGTCAGAGGAAATCGTCATACGGTCCGGGCTGACTCCTGCCTCGAGCATACGCTTCACGCCCTTGCATACGCGCACTTCATCGCAGATCGTTTCCCAGTAATCAATATCTTCATTTCCTGTGAAATCAACTGCCCCACCCTTCAGGGCATACTCAATAGCCTCACAGAAAAGCATCTCATTCCGGTTAATATGTGTCGGAAGGAACTGAGACACCGGTATCTCTGTCTCATCAATCACGCGATTGATCAGATCCATGCATCTTGGACTGTCTCCAAGATGCACATTGATGATGCCGGCCTTCCCGGAAAGTACACCGCCGAGCCTTGTATCCGCCGCCACTCGGACAAATTCTTCAAACGCAGGCTGGGAAGAACGGTGATCTGAGATGGCAATCTCCCCTGTCCCGATGATTTCCTGTATCATCATAATATCCTTCGTGATGCCGTCCGTTAACGTGTGAACCGGGATCTGATAACTTCCGGTGTAACAATACGCAGACATTCCCTGCTCATTCAGCCCCTTTGTCTTCGCTACCAGCGCGCACATATCACGGCCAATTCCATCTGTCCCCAGACAGCCGACCACCGTTGTCACACCAAATTTTGTGAGACCTTCCATTGTTGCCTCCGGAGTCCGGTTTGCAAACCCTCCTTCGCCGCCTCCGCCAAGCACATGGACATGGCAGTCGATAAATCCCGGCGCAAGGATCCTGTCTGCTCCGTCAATCACTTCCGCTTCAGGAAACAGAGACCTGACAGATATCGTACCTGCATCTGCGATTTTTACAATCTTATCGTTGACTGTAAGCACGTCTTTTTTTCCAAGATACTGCGGTGCATATACAGTAATACTCCGAATTAATTTCACCATCATTCCGATCTCCTCATCACTTTATCAGAATCCCATCCCCACTGCGATCAGCACTGTAATTACTGCTCCGATCATCAAAATGCCCAGGAATTTCCACATAAACTTAATCCAGTTGGACCAGTCGATCTTTGCGATTGCCAGGGAACCGATCAGGCATCCGGATGTCGGAACAATCAGATTGGTAAACGCATCACCCAGCTGGAATGCCAGCACAGAGGTCTGTCTGGTCACCCCCAGAAGATCTGCCAGCGGAGCCATGATCGGCATCGTAATTGCAGCCTGTCCGGAACCGGATACGACAAAGAAATTGAACACCGACTGGAACAGATACATCAGCACTGCTGCCGCTGCACCGGAAAGCCCTGCCAGTGCCTGTGAAATCCCGTACATAATCGTATTGATCACTGTCGGGGTGGTCGGATCAGACCCGCCAAGAACCTGCATAATTCCCTGTGCCATGGCAACCACAAGTGCCGCACCGATCAGGTCTTTTGCACCATCTTTAAAAGAAGATGCGATATCGTTCAGCTTCATGTCATTTAAGTGGAACACAACACCGATGATGCCGGCAACAATTCCCATAATAAAAAACTGTGTCCCGATTTCTGCCATATAATAGCCTTTTTCCATCACGCCCCAGATTACCCAGACGATGGTAGCCGCCAGTGTCAGAAGCACCAGCACATGTCCTGTACCAAACGCATGTCCCTCATCAATGCCTGTTTTTTCGTTCTGATCGCGGAAATACTGATCACTTTCATACGCCACTGAAATCTTCGGATTCTTTTTGACCCTTGCCGCGTATAACATTGTCATTCCGCAGCCAAGCACAGTGAACACCACCCACATAACCATACGGAATCCCGCACCGGAAAATACGTCAATACCTGCAATACCCTGTGCAATACCTACTGAAAATGGATTCATCCAGGATGTTCCGAAGCCGATCTGCGTTGCCACATAAGTAACCAGAACCGCAATCACCGTATCATATCCGACTGCCACAAACAGCGGGCAAAGGATCATCGTAAACGGAAGCGCTTCCTCTCCCATTCCAAATACAGCTCCTCCCAGAGAAAACAGCACAAACAACACCGGAATCAGCAGCTTCTCCGCTCCTTTTGCCCTGCGGATCAGCCCAATCAGCCCGGCTTCAATCGCACCGGTCCTGATCATAATACCGAATGCACCGCCAACAATCAGAAGAAACGCGATGATCTCCATTGCAGAACTGTTGACAATTCCATTGTACATGTAGTTGAAAAGCCCCGTTCCTCCGTCTCCGCTGAACAGTGCGACGCCTTCCGTCACTGCATTTCCCGCCTCATCTGTCAGATACTGAAAACTTCCGTCTTTGATTACCGTACGGGTCTTTTCCACTCCATTCATCATGTACGTGATGTCCTGTGTCTCGTAATACCCCTTTGGCACAAGGAATGTCATCACCGCTGCAATGACAACTACAAAAAAGATAATAATGTAGGTGTCCGGCACGGTAAATCCCTTGTTGAAAGATTTTAATCCTTCTCCTCTTTTCTTGCTCATACTTGAATCTCCCTCCATTTAATATACGACATACAGGGATAGTGTAACATAAAAGCCTAAATAAAGTAACCAAAAAAGAAGAAAATATCGAATTCATGAATACCCCGGTATTGTTACTGCGGGGTACGCCCTTCCGGAGTCTGTATCAGACGGAAAATTGACTCCCCCCGCGCAGCAGACGCCGCATCTCCCCCACAGTCATCCCTGTGTTTTTCTTAAATACTTTATAGAAATAAGTAGGTGAGAAATATCCGACCCGCGCGCCGATATCCTTGACAATATAATCTTCCTCCCGGATCAGGCGGATCGCATGATCAACCCTGGCATCCGTCAGAAGCTCTACAAAGCTTTCATCGAGCTGCTGCGTCAGCAGACGGCTCAGATAAAAAGTGCTGATCCCAAGCCTCTCCGCCACTGTCTCCAGCGAGATATCTTTCATGTAATTATTTTCGATATACCGAACCGCTTCTTCTACATACTCATTTTTAGTTTCTTCCATCTGATCCCATTCTGTGAACTCCCATAAAATTTTCAGCACACTCTCCTGCAGCTGTGATTCGTCCACCGCACTCTGCAGCCGTTCCAGAAGCTGTCGCCAGAAAAACTTCCATCTCTTTCCTGTCTCAAACACTTCCTCACATTCCTGAATCAGAGCGGCTGCAAGACGCTGCTCCTGCCACAATCCCTGTCCCTCCTCTTTCCACTGGTCAAACAGGTTTCCCAGAACCACTCTGGCTCTCTCCTGATCTTTTCGTCTGAGTGCCTCTGTCAGTTCTTCTGTCAGTTCCATTCTCTTCTCCGTCCGGCCTCCATCCGGTTCTTTCTTATTTTCAAAAAAGCAGACGCTCCCGGCGCTCTGTCTTCTGATTGCAGTCCGGCACTCTTTCAGTCCATCCGTCATTTTCTCAAACTCATACTTCCAGCCGCTCACCCCGAACACCGTCTCGCAATCAAACACATCCATAATCTTGTTTCTCAGCATCTCCAGAAGGGCCCTGCTCCAGGTCTGATAATTAGCTTCTCCCACATTGCCTCCCGGTATCATCAGAAGATACATGGCATCTTTATGCACCATGGTCAGGGCCGTACACAGACGGGTCAGCTGTTCCTGCGCCAGCTTCCGGATCAGTTCCAGATAAACAGACGCTTTTTTCTGATCTGTCACCTGCATCAGGACTACAACCCCTCCCAGAAATGCCTGATCCAGGTTGTCTAGCCACAGCCGCAGTTCTTCTTCTCTGGGCTGTCCGAGAAGAATCGAGGACATCAGGCCATTTTCAAGTGCACTCTGCAGTTCCTGAAATTTTTTTTCTGAAATCTGTGTCTCACGCAAAACTCTTCTCTCCTGTTCCAGCACTTCCGTCACTTTTGAGACAGCTTTTACAAGTTCTTCTTCATATACCGGTTTTGACAGAAAATCAAATGCTCCAAGCTGAAGTGCTTTGCGGATATAAGCGAACTCATTATAAGCCGTATTAATGATCACCTTGGCGTTCAGATTTTTCAGCTGCAGCATCTCAAGTGCTTCCAGCCCGTTCAGTCCAGGCATATTGATATCCACAATCATAATATTCGGCCGCAACAGCTCCGCTTTCTTGATCAGCTCTACGCCGTTGGAAACACTGGGCAGCAGCTCCATCGTTTTAAAATTTTTCCGTATCATCATCTCAAGTCCCAGACATTCGATTTCTTCATCATCAGCAATCAGAAGCTTCCACATATTCCTCTTCCCTTTCTTTTACCGGAATCATAATCTCAACAGCGGTTCCTTCCTGTGCTCTGCTCCTGATTACTATCTCGGCCTTTTCCTCAAAAAAGATCTGGATACGCCGGTAAACATTAGCCAGTCCCAGTTTTTCCCGCTGCTCTTCATCTGATGTGAGCCGTTTTCTCACAGTTTCCAGGGTCTGCTCATCCATTCCGCGGCCGTTATCTGCAATCCGTATCATTCCTCTGCCCGTTTCCCGGTCATATCTTGTCTGAATCAGTATCTGACCGCCCTCTACCGATGCTCCAACCCCGTGTATCATACTGTTTTCCACCAGAGGCTGCAAAATCAGACATGGTACTTTTGTCTGATGAAACGACTCGTCCAGATCAAACTCAAAGGAGATTCGCTTTCCAAACCTCTGCTCCTGCAGGTACACATAATTTCCAAGACTCTCCAGTTCCTGTCCCAGTGTCACCGATTTTCCCATATAATCCAGACTGTAACGCAGCAGCTGCGATGTCTTTTTTAAAAGAAACACGGTTTTATCCGCCTCCTCCATATACGCGGTCTTGGCAATCATATTCAGAGTATTAAATAAAAAGTGAGGATTCATCTGCATCTGCAGAGATTTCAGTTCACTCGTGCGCAGCAGATTCAGAATTTTTAACTGTTCTACTTTCTGTTTCTGATACAGCACTTTTGTTTTTGCATCATCCTCAATAATCGCAATCTGGCTCTTGATCTGCTGTGCCATCATATTGAATACCTGAATCAGCAGCGTCCCCTCTTCATAAGTGCATTCTTCAAAATCTACCTGTCCAAATTGCGCTAATTTTCCGTCCCGAATGTCTTCTGCTGCATGAGTCAGGGTTTGAATCGGAAGAATAATCCAGCTGCTCAAACGTCTTCCCCACCTGATTCCATATGTAGTCAGCAAAATCACCAGCAACAAAAATACTGTATAATACAGCCTGCTCTGCACCGCCACCATATGCTGTCTGTCGCTGGCGCGACTCAGCAGCTGAAGATGCAGCGGTTTAAATTCCGCATCTATCCGCTCGTAAATGTTCTCCGCTTTCTCATATTTATTCAGAATTTCCCGGTAAACAGCGGAAGAAAAGCCCTCTTCTCCCGCGGCTGTTTCTTCTGTAATATTCTGCACCTGCCTTTCATACTTTTCCATCATCATGGAAATATCTTCGATATCCCGCTGAAATACCGGGCTTACATCAAGCTTCCGCAGCTCTGCCATGGCTGTCTTCAGCTTATCCATGATTTCCTCCAGTTGTGTCTTTGTCTCCGACGTTCTGTCAGAGATATAAGTGGTCAGCGTTGTATTCATCTGGTCAAACTGTGTATAATACTCATTCAGGCTCAGTGTCTGCCGCATAGCCTCTGAATAGCTCCTGACACTGACTGCATGAAACAGGATCGCTGCTGCATTCATAAAAAAGGCAATGCCTATAATCAGATTATGATAACGGCTCAGGATCTGTTTCAATGTGGCACTTGATCCATTTCTCAGTATATATGCCATACAATATCCTCTCTTTCTTCATACTCACTTTCCATTTCATTTTCCGCCGTTACCAGTTCGATATCCGTATACTGATCCCTGATCTTCTCTTCATCTCCCAAAAAATATTCCTGCAGGATCTCCACAGCTCTGCTCCCCATATTATAAGGCTTCTGCTTAATTGTGCCTGCAATCGTCCGGTTTGCAACTGCGCGCTTAATTTTTTCGTTGTAATCAAATACCACAATTTTTATTTTTTTAAACTTGTCTCTGTTTTTTTCTGCTAATTCACAGATAACCCCGGAGCCATATCCTTCTGCACAGAATATGGCACTGATCTGCGGAGTATCTTCCACCATTCCCGCAACCATTTCCCTGATCAGTCCTGTATTTGACTGTCCTTCCAGCACAGTCACAATTTCCATATCCGGAAAATTTTTTAGTACATCCTTGAAACCATTGATCCGTTCTTTCTGATTTGCATTATCACAAAATGATGTGATAATTGCTACTTTTCCTTCTCCGTTGCATTCTGCTGCCAGTTTTTCCCCTGCCAGCTGTCCCGCACGGAAATTATCAGATCCTATATAGCAGAGTCTCTCTGTATCCTTTACATCGCTGTCAATAAAAATCACGGGAATCCCCGCCTCCTGCGCCTCCCTCACAATGTTTTGAAATTCCGGAGAATTTTCATACGCAACAGTGATTATGCCGTCCACGCCAGACAGGACTGCATTTTCCAGCGCATAGATCTGCTTCTCCTGATCCAGCTCGGAAAATCCCACACATTTCACATCCATTCCACTTTTACTGCCCGTATCCCAGATACCGCCCGCCGCATTGCCCCAGTACCCGGAATTTGCCATGGGTGAAATAAACGAAATTCTTCTCTCAGCCAGTACGCTCTGCTCTTTTTCATTTCCAAATACAAACCAGATACCGCCCAGCACCATCATCAAACTTCCTGCCGCAATCCATTTTTTCATTTTCTCTCTGTCCCATCTGATATACCAAAAGGGCCTGCCGCTTAACGCAGCAGTCCCCCGATATTATCCTATATTTCTGTTTTCTTATGATGAAAATTTTATATATTCGATTACACGGATTGCTCCATGCTTCGCATTACCACAATTCTGTCATCTGTATTCACTTATAAAATTTGAAATGTTTCACTGACAACACATTTTAATCTGCAAGTGTCTGTGCAAACATCCACTCCATAAACTGCGGGTCTTCCATCGCCAGGATCTCAATATCATGATATCCGATACCGGCTTCATCCATAACCTCTACCGGGAACTCATAATATTTTGCCTGTTCATTGCCAAGTTCCTGAAGTTTTGCATACAGTTCGCGGCTGCCTTCCAGCAGTGCAGGCTTATCCTGATCTCCCTGCAGGATCCAGATCGGCTTATTGCGGATATTTTCAATCTTATCCTTCAGCTCATCACTGTAGCCTCCGCAAAGTGGCATTGCTGCTGCAAACATTCCGTCATAGCTTGAGAAAATTCTTCCGGTATTTCTTCCGCCCATGGATTTTCCTGTCACATAAACCCGTTTCGGATCTACCATACCTTTGTCGATCAGACGACGAATCAGGTTTATGGTATCTTTGAAAATATCAAATGCAGCCTCTGTGCTCTGATCATAGAAAATCGGAGCCAGTACAAATGCCTTGCGCACTTCCTGATTTTCCGGATCAGCCCATGCTTCTGCCACACGGTTTGCCTGAAGGTTCATCTGATCACCCGACCCATGCAGAGCCAGTACCAGCGGAACCGCCTCACCATTTGTCTCCGGCGCATACAGATGATAGTCAAAAGAACCTGTCCGATTGACATAGTAACTGTCAAATTCATCTACTACTGCAATCGTAGTCTCTCTTACGTCATCCTTGGTAAAGCTCAGACTGTCATTGGATGCACATGTCACAGTAAAACTGTCCACATAGAAATATTTTTCCGGGAACTCGCCGATTGTCAGAGTTATGTTTCCGTCCTCTGCTGCCACATCTGTGATTGTTGCTTCAAAATCATGTGTCTCATCAGAACGGTAACCTGTAGCCGGATTGCCTGCCCATGTATATGCTTTACCGGTCAGTGTAAACGCATCTGCACCCGGAACTTCTGCCAGCTCTTCATTCAGATAAAGCTCTATTGTGTCGATCCGCTGTCCTCTTGCCGGAACAGAAGTATTCACTTTAATATAATCCACCACATCATTGACATCTGACTTTTTCTGTGCAAACAGCCAGTCTGCATATTTGTCATCCTCAAGAGAAACAATTTCCACATCGTGATGTTTCTCATCTGCAATGCCTCTGGCCGCCATCTCTTCCTGAGAATACTCTTTCATCTTCACTTTATAGCTTCCAGCGCCGAGAATGGTCTGATATGCCTCTCTTGTTCCCTCAATCGGAACTGCCTGGTCATTCGTTCCCTGTACAAACCATACCGGCATATCGGCAAGTGCTGTCAGATCATCGTTTTCAAAGCGCTGTGCCGCCGGACACAGGGGAAGCGCTGCTGCGAACAGATCACTGTTGGTAGCCGCCGCATGCACAGTATTTCCTCCGCCCAGAGATTTACCGGTTACATACACGCGGTCGGGATCTACTTTTCCTTCTTCAATCATCTCTTTAACTACTGAAACGGCCTGCTCTACATTAAGATCCTGTCCTTCATTGGACTGATCACTGAGCACCGGTGCCAGTACGTAAGAAGGATATTTCTCCTGCTGTGCCGGTTCTGCCCATGCGGTAACGACGCGGTTGGCTCTTGTGTTTTCCTGGTCTCCTGATCCATGGAAAGCCAGCACGAGCGGCATCGGCTCATCCGTTTCATCCGGTGTATAAAGATTATAAACCAGATCCACCTGCCCGTCAAAGCTCTTTGTCAGCTGCTCAAAATCATCTGCAACCGGAGTCACCACTTCCGTTACCTGATCTTTTGTAAAGGTCAGGGCTTCATTGGTGCTGCATGTAACCGTATAGCTGTCCACATAATAATATTTCTCATTAAAATCAGAAATATTTAAAATCAGCGTGTCATCTTCTACTGTGGCTCCTGATATAGTTGCCGTAAAATCATGCACGTCATGAGAACGGAAACCATCTTCCTTCTCATAACCCCAGCCATAAGATTTGCCTTCCATCGTAAAAGCTGACGCCTGAATTCCATTCAGTACTTCCGGATCTTTCACCTTCACCTCAATCGTATCCAGACGCTGTCCTGTAGACTGCACAGAACAGTTCACTTTCACGGACTCAATTTCACTTCCTGCCATCTCACCCGCCAGTGCGGTGCCGGATGCCAGTGCCATTGTTCCAAGAAATGTTCCAACTAAAATCTTTTTTTTCATGTCCTTCCTCCCTTTTATACAGATTGTTTTTGCTGTGTTTCCCCGTTACACATTTATTTTACAACACTGTATCAAAGGTGGCATCTCCAAAAATATGATTTCACGCGTGCAAATATTTGCAGTGAGACTGCCAAATTTTGCTATCCCTGCTTATGACATGAATGATATGGTTTATTTAAAATTGAACATTATTTTCTCCCGTTCTGCAGGCAGCCTTCCATATGAAATTACCTGATTTTACTTACTTCCGCCGCATAGTCGGCAAAGCTTTCTTCTACCTCTTCTGTCGAATCAGCGGCAAATCCATCGCTCAGGATAAGCGAACCGCTGGCGGTTACGGCGCCATCCTCGCCGGGAGTAAACGCGACCACAATCGGCACACCATCTTCGAACGTATAGACGTACATGACATTCTCCGTTACTTCCGGCGCAGCAAATGTTTTTTCCACATTGCAGACGCTCGCTGCCGCCAGTTTGACAGAGCTGTCGTACCCGCCGATCTGATAAATCAGAGACCGGAACAGTTTATTTTTTACCATATCTGCCAGTTCATCCGACAGCTGATCCAGCACGCCTCCCTCGTCCACTCTGGTATAAAATTCGTCGGATACTGTGACCGCATACACGGCCTCCGGTTCCCCGTACTCGGCCGCCCCTGCCTCTTTGAGCACTTCATTTACCTCTTCGCTCGCCGAATAGAAGCTGACATACCCTTCTGAGCGCACCGCCTCTGTCAGCAGAGACACTACCTCCCTGCCGCGCTCATACAGTATCTCCTGCGCCGCATCCTCCGCCATACTCATACAGGCTCCGGCCAGAACCAGCGCTCCGCATATCACTCCACATACTCTCTTTTTCATTCGTTTTCTCCTAACCCTCCATCTGCTCTCTGAGCCTTTTATCCATTCTCAGCAATATTTTCTTGATGTTGTCATTAAATTCCGGCCGGTTCAGATATGCCAGGATCTCCTGATTGCTTCCTTTCAGCAGAAAAGCACCTCTTACATAGTCAGAAGCCGGAGCCAGTACGGCTGCTGTCAGCCATCTGTCTGTTTCCGCTCTTTCATCCGGCTCGACCCATAATGCCATTCTTTCCCCATAGGCACCTTCAAACTCTCTGCCGGCAGCCGCTGGATGGAATGTTACTGTCTTTTGCTCAAATTTTCCTGTTTCAGGTACCTCTTTCTGTACCTTTTCGATCATCTTCCGGCGCGCTATTTCTAATACGTCCTGCTCTTTTTCCACCGCCGGTGTTTCAGACTTTCCTTTTTCTCTTTTATTTTGCTTTTTTCCAAAAAATCTGTCAAGAAAATTTTTCATAACTGCCCCTCTTATTCCGTTATCTTATGCTCAGATTTTTGCTTTCACCAGTTCAAAATGCCTGTCCCGGATCGCACTCAACGCCTTCTCCATGCTCATACGCATATCCGATATTAAAGAACGATACCGGATTGGGAGTCTGCGGGAGTCATTTCCCCATCTGCTGGTTGACACTCTTATTGTTTTTGAGAAATTCACTTATTTTCTCAAACGGCGCAAGACCGGTCTGCCGGATCTGCTCTGCTGCCTGTTCATAAAGTTCCTCCATACAGAAATCCCTGCGGACGATGTCCGCTTCCACGTACTGCTGTTCAGAAGCTTTGCTCAGAACCATAAAGCTCTGATCCAGATATTTCACCAGCACTCCTGTAAAAAACTGTGTACCGTCCAGTTCCAGCATCCGGCAGTATTCTTCAAACGTATAGCAGCTTAAATGGCTTCTGTTTCTCTCCTCCAGAAGCGGCAGTCTGTCTTAGCTTCCGGCAATAACCACCTTCTGGACAAAACTGATAGCTTGTCCCATCTGAGGCCTGTCCCACAGGTTGTCCCATCATAATTCCTTTTATTTCAAAGAGTTTTTGATATCTGTGGTACCAAGGGATTGCAAAAACTCTATATGCGTGAACATATACACATGCACTCGTCTCGCATTGTTTTTTTCACAAAATTCAATCTATATAATTATTCTTGGTACCTTGTTCCAAAAGCCCTGAAATCCGTTGTATTAAAAGGGGGTGGTGGTAGTATATTCACACCAGATTTCCATATTGGAAACCGTCTCTCACTGCACTTTCCCTTTCTTATTCTGTTTTAGGGGCAAAAAATAACGCCCACATTTTCTGTGAGCGTTACTGTTGCCATATTGATTTCA
>CAKRNX010000032.1 GCA_934371475.1 uncultured Lachnospiraceae bacterium | reverse complement strand
ATACAGATCACACCGATGATGGGGCAGCGTACGCCGCGGATTGTGACAAAACCGTGATCCCGCAGGTTGCGGGGATATCCGTCCGCATAGCCGAACGGGAGAGTGCCGACTCTGGTATCTGCCGGGGCGCGCCAGGTATAATCGTAGCTGACGCCCTCGCCCTGGCGGACATGGGAGATATGGCAGATTTTGGTTTCAAAGGTAAGTGCCTGCCGCACAGAGACAAAGCCCTTGTGGAAGCCGCGCAGACCGTAAATCAGCGCACCGGCCCGCACCATATCCATGCGGTACTCGGGATAGTCTACCAGGGCGATGCTGTCGGCAATGTGGCGGAAGCGGAAAGAGAAGCCCTCAGCCTGAAGCACATCGATCACGCGGGTAAAGCGCTGATACTGCTCCAGGTTGGAAGCATCGTCTAATAATGCCAGATGAGAAAAGATGCCGTCTGTCACGAGCCAGGGCAGCTCTTTGATCTGAAGCATTTCCTGGATACCTTCTTCAGAGTCAGAAAAACCGATCCGGTGGAAGCCGGTATCTACTTTCAGATGAATTTTGGCCGGCTGGCGGAGTTCGGCGGCGGCCTCGTTTAACAGTCTGGCCTGATGGAGGCTGTCGATTGTCTGGATAATGCCGTACTCGGCGGCGTAGGGAAGCGCTCTGTCCGGAGTCAGTCCCATGACCAGCACAGGGTAATCCGGGAAGGTCTGTTTCAGTTCCAGTGCTTCCTCAATCGTAGCGACCGCCAGCAGTGCTGCGCCATGCTCCATCAGAGTAGGAGCGATTGCCCTGGCGCCGTGTCCGTATCCGTTGGCTTTTACAACCGCGGCCACAGCAGTATCCGATCCTACCAGCTGACAGATATGTTCCATATTTTCAGCAATAGCAGATAAGTCTACGCGGATCACGGTATCCCGCAGTTCACAGTTTAGGTTCTCAGTTATCATATGTTTCCTCCTGATACAAGCAAGTCCCGGCTCACAGCTTATTGCTTTTCGGAATTGAAGCAGGGGTCTTACTTGCTTCGGTTAAAGTGTGAAAGTTCTCCCGCTAATATTAAAACATTTTCTGTGAAATAACAAGCTTCAAACACTCCCCAGAACAGCCTTCTGCTGCGGAATAGTATGCGCCTGAAGAAAAAACACAGAAGATAGCAGGGCATAAGATAACAGACAGGGGATTCGTACAGGAAAGGCTGTTTTCAGGCAAACAGCACTATCTGTAAGAAAACAGCAGAATATTAATTTATATTTGAAAAAATGTCGTATATAATCGTATATAATATTAAGAAAACAAAAAAGAAAAAGGCATTTCATGGGCTTTGTATATTGACATGGAGAACGGCATGCACTAAACTATAACATAACGTACAAAAGGGTACCGTGAGATGGTACCCGTTTTTTGTATCTGGCAGATCATCACTGTAAAGTGAGAAAGCAGTAAGCCTGCAGGAGATGGGGGAGACATTCCACATCTGGAATAGAAGGTAAAGTGAAAGGGGATTGTTATGTTTCGTTACATTGTAAAACGTGTGATCGCAGGATTTCTTTCATTATTTATGCTGATCACGCTGACTTTTTTCCTGATGCACGTAATACCGGGAGGACCGTTCAGCCCGGGAGAGTACAGGAAAACACCGCCGGAAGTGCTGGAACAGATCCAGGACAGCTACGGTCTGAATGATCCGATCTATGTTCAGTATGGAAATTATCTGAATAATCTTGCCCACGGGAATCTGGGCGTTTCGTTTAAAAAACTGAATTATTCTGTAAATGACCTGATTGCCAACGGTGCTCCGGCTTCAGCAAAGGTAGGTTTCTGGGCGATCTTGCTGGCACTGATCGTAGGTATTCCGCTGGGAACGACAGCCGCAGTGCGGAGAGGACATCTGTCCGACGGTATTTCCATGGTAATTGCCACCGTGGGTGTCTCGGTGCCCAGTTTTGTGCTGTGCGTGCTGTCGATGTACGTATTCTGTGACAAACTGCAGCTTCTGCCGACTTACGGGCTGAGCAGCTGGAAATGTTACATACTTCCGGTAGGATGTATGGCATTCGGACAGATTGCCTATATCACGCGTCTGATGCGCTCCAGCATGCTGGAGACAATGCGCCAGGATTTTATCCGCACAGAGCGCAGTAAGGGCATTCCGGAGCTGGTTGTGATCGGAAAATATGCGCTGAAAAATTCTATTCTTCCGGTTATTACCTATGTAGGCCCCATGGTAGCAGCCCTGATGACAGGAACATTTATTATCGAGAAAGTATTCAGTATTCCGGGGCTGGGAAGATATTTTGTAAACGCGATCGGAGACCGTGATTATGCGGTGACGCTGGGGCTGACGATTTTTGTGGGTGCCATGATTATCATCTGCAACCTGATTGTGGATATTATCTATGCATTTGTAGATCCCAGAGTAAAGATTGACAAGTAAAAGGAAAACAGATATGAAGACAGACACGATCTATAATTATGAGACAGAGATTCCTGAAGAGCTTCTGGCAGATCTGCCGGAGACTGACAGGGACCAGGAGAATATTAACCGGGTCAGCTTTACTTACTGGCAGACCTGCTGGAAACGGATGAAAAAAGATAAACTGGCCATGTTTGGCATTGTGGTGATCGTTGTGATGGCGATTCTGGCTATTTTTGGTCCCATGCTCTGCCCGTATTCCTATGATGATGCCGATTTTATGGCGCTTTTGCAGGGACCTTCCCTGAAACACTGGTTTGGCACAGACGGACTGGGCCGTGACGTATTTGTCCGCACGCTTTATGGAGCACGCATCAGCCTGACGATCGGATTTGTGGCGGCCATCATCAACATGGTGATCGGTGTGCTTTACGGCGGCATCGCAGGATATCTGGGAGGCTGGGTGGACATGGTCATGATGCGTATCGTGGATATCCTCAGCGGTATTCCGAGCCTGCTCTATCTGATCCTCATTATGATGTTTCTTGGCAGCAGTGTGCAGAGTATTCTGCTGGCCATGTGCCTGACGTACTGGATCACAACAGCCAGAATGGTGAGAGGACAGATTTTTACGCTGAGAGAGCAGGATTACGCGATGGCGGCCAAGGTGTGCGGTCAGACCAAGTGGCAGATCCTGATCCATCATCTGATCCCGAACAGTATGGGAAGCATTATTGTAACTATGACGTTCCTGATTCCTTCCGCTATTTTCGAAGAGGCGTTCTTAAGCTTCCTCGGAATCGGTATCCAGGTGCCGAAGGCAAGCTGGGGAACCATGTGCAACGACGCAATTCAGTATCTGACGCAGCAGCCGTGGCTGATGATTTTCCCGGCGCTGGCCATCAGTATCACCATCTTTTCACTGAACTTTATCGGCGATGGACTGAGAGATGCGCTGGATCCTCGAATTAATAAACAGTGACGGAGTGGAGAGCCATGAGTGATATGACAGAAAACAAATTAAATGAGGCAGCCAGAAATGTGATGGAGTCAAAGCTGGCCGGAAGCAGGGAGAACGCCGGGGCAGATGGAGCGGGCAGACTGCTGGAAGTGAAAAATCTCCGCACTACGTTCCGCACCCTTTCCGGTGAAGTGCAGGCGGTGAGAGGTACTTCATTCTATGTGAATGAGGGAGAGAGCATCGGGATTGTAGGCGAGAGCGGATGCGGCAAGAGTGTATCAATGCTGTCAGTGCTTCATCTGCTGGATGACAACGCAAAGATGGATGTGGATGAAATCATCTTTAACGGGAAAGATATTTCCAGGATCTCCACCCGTGAAATGCGTAAACTGAACGGGCATGAGATCGGCATGATCTTCCAGGATCCCATGACGAGTTTAAATCCCGTATTTACGATTGAGCAGCAGATCAGAGATCCGTTGATGCGTCATCTGGGATATACAAAGGCGCAGGCAAAAGAGCGGGCATTGGAGATGCTGCAGGTTGTAGGTATTCCCAGCCCGGAGAACCGGCTGAAGCAGTATCCCCATGAGCTGTCCGGCGGACTTCGCCAGAGAGCCATGATTGCGATTGCCATGTGCTGCAAGCCCCGTTTGCTGATTGCGGATGAGCCGACGACAGCGCTGGATGTGACCGTGCAGGCGCAGATTCTTGATCTGATGCGCAAAATGAAAGAAGACTATAAGACGGCGGTTATTATGATCAGTCATGATCTGGGCGTGATTTCCAGTCTCTGCAGCAGGGTTATCGTCATGTACGGCGGTCTGATTGTGGAGGAAGGGCTGATCGATGATCTGTTTTACCGGACCGCCCACCCGTATACAGCTGGACTGCTGGCTTCTATCCCGAAGGGGGATGGAGAAAAACTGATACCCATCAACGGCACGCCGCCTGATCTGGTCAATCCGCCCAAAGGATGTCCTTTTGCGGCGAGGTGCCGGTATGCGATGAAGCTGTGCGAGGAATGTATGCCGCCCAGATATGATCTGGACAGCCATCATTACTGCTGCTGCTGGCTGCACCATCCGTCAGTAAAGGCTAAGAAAGGAAAGGTAAAGCTGGTATGAGTAATATTTGCATTGAAGCACAGAACCTCAAAATACAGTTTCCCCTGAAGAAGAAAATGTTTCAGGAGAAAAAATATCTTAAGGCAGTAGACGGTGTCAGCTTTGCCATTGAACAGGGAACGACCATGGGATTGGTGGGTGAGAGCGGATGCGGCAAAACCACAGTAGGTCGCGCACTGCTGCGTCTTTACGATATCGAGGAAGGCGGAAAGATTATCTTTGACGGAACGGACATCAGCAGGCTGAATGACAAGCAGATGCGTCCCTACCGCAAAAAGATGCAGATGATTTTCCAGGATCCGTATACAAGCCTGGATCCCAGAAAGACAGTGGGCGCGATTATCAAAGAGCCGCTGCTCTCTTTGGAACTGATGCAGGGAAAGGATGCCCAGGACCGGGTGGAAGAGCTGATTGACATGGTAGGTCTCAAGAGAGATCATCTGAACCGTTATCCGCATGAGTTTTCCGGCGGACAGCGTCAGAGGATCGGGATCGCCAGGGCGCTGGCGGCCAATCCGGAATTTATCGTATGCGACGAGCCGATCTCGGCTCTTGATGTATCCATCCAGGCGCAGGTCATCAATATTCTGGAAGAACTGCAGGAAAAGTTCCATTTCACATATCTGTTCATCAGCCACGATCTGTCTATGGTGCGCCATATCAGCCACCAGGTGGGTGTGATGTATCTGGGCAATCTGATCGAATATGCACAGGTGGATGAGCTGTATGAAAATATGCTCCATCCCTATACCAGCTGTCTGATGAGTGCGGTGCCTATTGCAGATCCGGAGCAGAACCGGCGCAGTCAGAGGATCATTCTTCAGGGAGATGTGCCTTCTCCCATTGATCCGCCATCGGGATGTCCGTTCCGTACCAGATGCAGTCAGTGCAGGGAGATCTGCAGGGAGAAAAAGCCGGAGCTGAAAAAGATAAATGAGAAGCATATGGTGGCGTGCCATTTATATGACTGATGAGAGTAAGTATTAGATAGCGACAGTATCCGCTGCAGTATGGCGGTTCTGTATAAATGAAAAGAAAATAGAAAAGGAGAATGAGTATGAAGAAAAAACTGGTTTCTGTATTATTGGCGGCTGTAATGGCAATGACGATGATTCCTATGACGGCTGCAGCTGAAGGAAATACCCTGACTTACGCAATCCAGAGTGAGTGCGAGACTCTTGATCCGGGTATGAGCAATTACCTGACTTCCAGTGCCATGATTATGAACCTGTTCATGGGTCTGTACCGTGTTGATTCTACAGGTACCGCATTGACTAACGGATGTGCTGAGAGTTACGAGGTGAGTGATGATGGAAAAACCTATACATTCCACCTGTATGACGATGTGGTATGGAGCGATGGCACACCGGTAACCGCAGGAGACTTCGAGTATTCCTGGAAACGTATGCTGGATCCGGCTACTGCTTCTCCTGCTGTCAGAGATATGTTTGATATCAAAAATGCAAAGGCTTACAATGCAGGCGAGTGCAGTATTGATGAAGTAGGTATCAAGGCAACAGATGATACGACACTTGTGGTAGAGCTGGAAAATCCCACCAGCTATTTCATCGAGAAAACCGCAGTAGCCAGCTTCTCTCCGGTTAATAAGGCTGCCGTAGAGAGTTCTTCCACCTGGTCACAGAAAGCAGAGACTTTTGTCAGCAATGGTGCATTTACCATGGAAGAGATCAATCCGGAAGAGAGCTACGTGCTGAAGAAGAATCCGAACTACAAATATGCAGATGAGGTAAAAGTTGACGGAGTGAAAGTTGTATTCATGGCGCAGGGTACTTCTACACTGACTGCTCTGAAGAACGGCGAGATCGATATGACCAACAACATCTCCACACAGGCACAGGCAGAGTTTGACGGTACCGATCAGCTGCTGAATTTTGACTCTCTTGGTATTTCTTATTATGATTTTAACTGTGAGCATCTGACAGATGCGAGAGTCCGCAAGGCACTTTCCATGGCTCTGGATCGCGATACCATTACTCAGAATCTGGTAGCAAGCAAGCCCAAGTCAGCCACAGGATTTGTCCCGGCAGGTCTTTCCTATTATGGTTCCGATGAAGATTACCGTACCGTTGTGGGCGATCTGATTACCTATGACGTAGACGGAGCAAAAGAGTTGCTGGAAGAAGCAAAAGCAGACGGATTTGACACAAGTGCAACATATGAGATTGTGATCAAAAATGATGATGAGCTGAAACTGATTGCACAGGCGATGCAGGCAATGTGGAAACAGAACCTGGATCTGAACTTTACGATCACCACTTATGAGTCCGGTACGTACTGGGATGAGTTCTATGATGGAAACTTTGACGTTGCATTCGATGGATGGACCGGAGATTATAATGATCCGAATACCATGCTGGAGTGCTTCACTCAGAAAGCATGTGCAACTCAGAACAGATGGAGCGGTGAAAAGGCAGAAGAGTACGATCAGATCATCAAAGACTGCGCAACAATGACGGATCAGACTGAGCGTTTTGCCAAGTTTGCAGAAGCAGAAAAGATCCTGATCGAAGAGAGCCCGATCCTCCCGCTGTACTACAAGAAATCTCAGCTGCTGGTTGGCACAAATGTGACAAGAGCAGTGAATGATAACATGGGTCACACCCTGCTGATGTATACTGAGCTGTCATAAAAATTTCGCCGGAGTGTATCTGAAAAAGGTTTTGTTTTACAGGAAATTGTGTCCCGTGAAATAAAACCTCCGGCAGTAAGGTATAGTTTGCGGAAATGATTGTTCAGACATACGACAGGATCAATGATAAGGAAAAGGGGATACGGAAGATGGCAATAGAAGAGAAGGCACTGCTGATGCCGAAAAAAATCGAACCGGGCGATACGCTGGGCGTGATTGCTCCCAGTATGCCGGTCAAGCCGGGAGAAAAAGAAAAACTGACGGCCTATCTGGAGGCTTCCGGGTATCGGGTAAAGCTTGGAAAAACAGTAAAAGAGCTGTCGAATTTCCACGGTTATCTGGCAGGAGATCCGAAAGACCGTGCGGAGGATGTCAATCAGATGTTTGCGGATCCGGAAGTGGATGGCATCATCTGTGCCAGGGGCGGATACGGCAGCAGCGGGGTGATGGATTATCTGGATCTGGATATGATCCGTCAGCATCCGAAAGTGTTTATCGGCTACAGTGATATCACCAATTTCCACTCAGTGTTCAGCCGTTACTGCGGGTTTGTCACCTTCCACGGTCCCATGGTGATCAGCAACATGCTCAAGGGGTTTGATGATTACAGCAGAGACAGTCTGGAGCGGGCGCTTGCCATGGAAGATCATTATGTGTTCCGCAATCCGGAGGGAGATCCCATGCATATCCTGATGACAGGGCGGGCCACAGGAGTTGTGACAGGCGGAAATATCAGTCTGATCGCCCATTCTGTAGGAACGTTTTATCAGCCGGTAACGGAGGGCAGGATCCTGTTTCTGGAAGATGTAGACGAGAGTATTGCGCATTTGGATATGATGATTACGCAGATGGAGCAGGCAGGAGTTATGAAGGGAGTCCGCGGTGTGCTTCTGGGCAATTTTGCGGACTGCTCCAATGACAGTTACGACAGCAGTTACCGGATTGATCAGTTCCTGAGAGACCGGTTCGCCGCTTATCAGGTGCCTGTGATGTCCAATGTCTGCAGCGGTCATGCAAGGCCGATGGGAACGATCCCGATGGGAACGGTCTGCACAATGGATACGGACAGTGATGAGATTATTTTCAGCTGTTAGTCAGATTTAGAGTGTGTTGGAACAGGATTTTCGAACAGAAAAATTTATTTACTTTGACAGGATCCCCCTTAGACAGACTGGGTAAATACTCTATCTGTTTAAGGGGGATTTTATGTCCGCATATTGTTCAGCGGACAGTGGATTTGTGCGGAGAAGAGACAGGTTGCATTATTTGTGATTTCAGTTATACTAAGTAACATAGAAAGTTCAGAAATTTTTTCTTTCACAGAAAACGGCATACTGTGAAAAGTAGTGTGAGTCATACCGTATCGGATGTGACGCGGAAGAGAAAGGAGATGGCTATGAGAGTTCTGATATTATCCTGTAATACAGGAGGCGGGCATAATTCCGCCGGACGTGCCATGGAAGAGAGACTGAAACGGGAGGGTGAGCAGGTGACGATGCTGGATATCATGTCCCTGGCCGGACAGCGTACTTCCAAGATTGTAGGCAATACCTACATCAATGTGGCCAAATATACGCCAAGGCTGTTTCATGCCGCTTACCGCGCGGGAGACTTTATCAGCTCAGCCAGACACAAGTCGCCGGTTTATTATGCCAATGCGCTGATGGCGAAATATCTTGGCCAGTATCTGATGGAACATCCGGCGGATATTCTGGTGATGCCGCATCTGTTTCCGGCGGAAACCGCCACATATATGAAGCGGAAAGGACTGCTGGATCTTCCAACGCTCGTGATTTCCACCGATTATACGTGTATTCCCTTCTGGGAGGAGACAGAGTGTGATGCCTATGTGCTGCCGCATCCGGATCTGATCCGGGAGTATGTACGTAAGGGCGTGCCCCGGGAGAAACTTTACCCGTTAGGGATTCCTAATCGGATGGAGTTTGAGACAAAAACAGGAAGGGATGAAGCAAGGAAAAGACTGGGACTGGATGTTTCTGCACCGCTGTTTCTGATCATGGGAGGAAGCATGGGATTTGGAAAGATCCGGGAGCTGACGGTGGCCATGGATCAGTCCTGCGTGGCCGGAGAACAGATCGCCGTCATCTGCGGGAATGACCGCCGGATGAGAGAGAGTCTGCAGGAAGAGTTCGGGGAAAGCGGTAAGTTTCATATTCTGGGATTTACGGATCAGGTGCCCCTGTGGCTGGATGCCTGCGACGTAGTTTATACGAAACCCGGCGGACTGACTTCGACAGAAGCGCTCGTGCGCCATGTACCGATTGTGCATACAGCCCCGATACCGGGATGCGAGACGAAAAATGCAGAGTTTTTTGCTTCACGGGGAATGTCTGTGTCGGAGAGCCGTGTGCAGATGCAGGTAAAAAAAGGAATGGAGCTGCTGCATGACCGATCAGTCAGGCAGAAAATGATAGATGCCCAGCGGCACAACAGTTTCCCGCAGGCATCCATGGAAATTTACCGTCTGATGAAGCGGATGTGTTCCGGAAAGAAAAGATAAAAGAGGAGAATTGTGAGATGGATTACCTGTTCTGGATTGTGCTGGGATACATATCTGGGAGTGTGCTGTACGCTTACTGGCTGCCGAAACTGGTTCGCGGAGTAGATGTCTGCGCGCTCAGCGAAGATGAAAATCCGGGAACATTTAACGTATTTGAGCATTGCGGCGCATGGTTCGGCAGTCTTGTGCTGCTGCTTGAACTGGGGAAAGCATTTTGCCCGGTACATCTGGCCATGCAGGTGCTTGATTCCGACCGATGGCCATTTGCATTCGTAGTGGCGGCCCCGGTTGTCGGCCATGCATTTCCGCTGTGGCGGCGTCTGCGGGGCGGGAAGGCCATTGCGGCAGCTTTCGGGGCCGCCCTTGGTCTGTATCCTCTGATGGTGCCGGCGCTGTTTCTGGCTACCTGCTACCTGATTTTTTCTCTGGTTGTGATGATTCCCTCGCATGCTCTGCGCTCCATCATTGCATTTGCGGTGTGGTCGCTGGCCTGTGGTGTGGAGCTGGGAGCATGTGCTGTGACAGGCGGCTGCCTGCTTATTTCTCTTGTAGTGGTGGAACGGCATGTTCACTCGTTACAGGTATGCCATTGACCAGTACCTGGTCTGTGATAGGAATGACCAGGCAGGGACGACCGTTGATATAACGGGTTTCTACCAGATCTGCCCGGTCCGGACTGACCTGGATCGTGATGTCCGGTGTTTTGACCTCAAATTTGCGTGTATTCATGATGTTGGAAGCCATCAGGGAAGTATTGCTGCCTGCGGCGTTCTCAAAATGCTGATCAAATGCTTCAAGTTTCTCCTGCTCTACACCGCTGAGAGCCAGGAGATTTTTTACTTCTGTCTGACTGAGAACGACAGGATCAGGGCTGTCCTTTTTTTCTTCTGTCATTTCGTGCAGAGTCTCATGAATGGTTCGAACCATCTCATAATCGCAGTCCTCGCCGAGCGTCTCCTGGATCAGAGTCTGGAAAACCTCCTTCTGGCTTTCGGCAGAGAGAGGCAGCACACAGCCCAGGAGCGCATCGGTGAGTTCCTGATGGAGCGCTTCCGCATTTTTGGAATAGTAGAGCAGACTGTGCAGATCCGTGCTGCGGTCATTGAAGGCGGGGAACAGAAATCCCAGCAGAGGGAGATCTACGATCCAGTCGCGGATGCGGTTGTGGAAACACTGTTCGGACGCATCGTAGGAGAGCGCCGGTTTGGCCAGCCTGACCGGGCAGACGCAGGAGATGAGATAGCTGTAGACTTCATCGGAGGCATCGAACATTTCCAGATTGTCGGAGCTTTTTCCCGGCACGTCGTAGGCGGCGTGGATCACAAGGATCAGATAATTCTCCGCAAAATCCAGAGAAGTGATGACCCGGTCATAGTATTCGTCTAACAGGGCGTCGTCCTTTAGCTGACTGTCGCGCAGGCGCAGCAGAAATTCCTGGGTGCCTCCGGGCTCCTCAGTTTTCAGAGGAAAATCCATATTCATCAGATTTTTTCCGAGTGTGCCGGAGAGAGTTTTGCGGAAAATTTCAAAATATTTGAAAATCTCTTCTTCCGGAAGAGAGAGAAACGCATCCTTAAAATCTGTCACTTTATTTTTTTTACCGTCCACGTAGCAGCCGCAGATACGTGTAACGGCACAGTTGGCCGGTGTAAACTGCTTCTTAATCTCAGAGATTTCTTTTTTGTTCATAAGTACATCCTTTCCAGTTCTGAAGTGCAAAAGTCTGCTGTATCTTACAGCGTATGAAGCACGTAACAACCCGTGCAATTTTATTTATCATAGCAGGGAAGAGGAAAAGATGCAATGAAGAGTGTAGATACAAGGTGTGCAGGAGAAATATGTCATGCACCTGCATAACGCGCACCTTGCAGCAAGAATGCTGATGCACTCTTTTGTATCGGTGCTACTGCTCCAGCTGTTTTCCCATGAATCCGGCAGCACACCGTGCCAGGAGCTGCTCCGCGGTACCGATGGAATGGGCGTTGTCCCGGCATCGAAGGATAACAGATCCGATGACATCGCCCTCGCTAATGATGGGGGTGATTACCTGGGGAAGATCCATATCCGTATCATCATTTGTGATTTTGATATGTCCGCTGGTATTTATATCGGACATGTGGACACGATTCTGCATGAGTTCTTCCAGTTGTCCAGTCACCGGGAGACCGATGGATGCCTTTTTCATACCTCCGGCTGCGGCAATGACCTGATCTCGGTCGGTGATACAGACGCTGTGCCCGGAGGCGTCCGCCAGTGCGTCGGCGTAGTCTTTGGCGAAGGCGCCAAGTTCTCCGATTGGAGAATATTTTTTCAGGATAATTTCACCTTCCCGGTCTGTAAATATCTCCAGAGGATCAGCCTCCCGGATCCGGAGAGTGCGCCGGATTTCTTTAGGGATGACCACTCGTCCGAGGTCATCGATTCTTCTCACAATTCCAGTTGCTTTCATAATGAGTATGCTTCCTCCTGTCTCTGACAATCTGGCGGGGATTCGGTACGGGAAATCCGCCGCAGTTTACATATGCGGTATTTCGGGAATGGCGCAGTCTGCTCGCGCGCGGAACAAAGGAGCGTGTTTGGATGCGTACACATGGGCGTGCCCGGGGTCACAAAATGTTTTTTGTTCCGTATGGCTATTATGTGGAAAAACAGGAAAAATATGCAGAAGGCGGCGGAAAAGTAAACGGTTGTCAGCGCAGAAAGTAAAATGCTATAATGTGTGCAGCGTCAGGAGGCATAAGATTCAGAGAGTATGCTGACAGTGCGGCTGTAAAGAACGATATGGTTTCAGAGAGATTTGACGGAGCAGATAACAATAAAGAGATATAGGGGGATAAGAGATGAGAATACTGATGATACGCCACGGTGATCCGGATTATGTGCATGATTCACTGACAGAGAAAGGAAAAGTGGAGGCTGCGCTGCTGGCGGAGCGGATGACCGGGGAGCAGGTAAAGGATTTTTATGTGTCACCGCTTGGCAGAGCCAGGGAGACGGCATCGTATACGCTGAATAAGATGAACAGGACGGCGCAGGTGTGCGACTGGCTGCAGGAGTTTCCAGCCAGGGTAGATATCAACGGTGTGCCGGCTCTTGAGGCGGCCTATCCGGATACGAAAAAAAACGACGGGATGTTTCAGAAAAGGATCCTGTGGGACATGCTTCCCTCCTACTGGAAAAACAGGCCGGAATACTTTGAATGGGAAACATGGAGAGAGAGCGAGGCGGCTGTTCACAGTGACATCTGTCAGGTGTATGATTGGATGAGCCGCGGACTGGATGCGCTGCTGGAGCGGTACGGATATGTCAGGCAGGGCGCAATGTACCATACGGAGAAGGGAACCAGCGACACCATCGTCTTTTTCTGCCATTTTGGCGCGACCTGCGCAATGCTGTCACACCTGTGGAATGTCTCTCCTTTTGTGCTCTGGCACAGTCTGGCTATGGCGCCTACGTCTGTGACGGAGGTATTTACTGAGGAGCGGGAGAAGGGGCAGATAAGCTTCCGCGCCACCAGGATCGGTGATACGGGACATTTGTACGCGGGCAATGAGCAGCCGTCTTTCTCTGCCCGGTTCTGTGAAGAGTATGACAGCGAGGACAGACATTAGAGTGAACAAAAATCCGGAACCCGAGCCAGAAGGTTTGTCTCCCGGGAGGTTCCGGATTTTAGAGCGTGTTTGAAAAAACATTTCCGCGATCTGCAAGCCCCACTTTGCGGTATATTTTGCCCTTATTCGGGCAAAATTTCCCACAAACTGGAACTCGCAGCTCACAAAAAGCCTTTTTCAAACACATTCTAGTCTGTATTAAGAAAATTTTACTTTGTTTTTTTCACTTTGAACGGAAGATGAAATTCCGGGCGTTTTTTCTCTTTTGGCTTTTTTGGAGGCACAAATTTTTCAATATACAGGTCGATCAGATCGGTGCGGTTCCGCCAGTGCAGTCCCAGAAGAATCAGACGGCAGATCAGATCGTACAATACGGCAAATACCGGCACTCCGACGAGCATGCCTACAAGTCCCCAGAGAGATCCGAAAAACAGGATAGAAAAAAGTACCCAGAATCCGGAGACACCGACCCGGTCGCCCAGGATATAAGGACCGAGGATATTGCCGTCAAACTGCTGCAGGATAATCACAAAAATCAGAAAGACAACGCACTGATAAGGGTTCACAATCAGGATCAGGATCGCTGACGGGATGGCGCCCAGGTAAGGCCCGAAAAAAGGTACAACATTCGTGACACCCACAATAATGCTGACCAGCAGCGCGTAGGGCATCTGAGTCACCTGGGTGAACACGAAGCAGATCACACCGATAATCAGGGAGTCGATGATCTTGCCGTTGATAAATCCGCTGAACATCCGGTCTGAAAAATGGACCTCATCGCGGATCCAGTCGGCGATTTTCTGCGGGAAAATGCTGTACACCAGCAGTTTTGCCTGTGCAATGAATTTTTCCCAGCTGCCAAGAAAATAGGCGGCCACAATACAGCCAAGGCCAAAGTCTTTGATGATGTCGAAGAGATTCAGAAAGCTGGAAGTCACCTCGGAGATTACCGTCTTCATGTTGGGCAGCAGGCTGGTTTCCAGATAAGTCTGCAGGCGCGAACTCAGGGTCGTGATAATCTGAGTGATGTAAGTCACAGCTTCATGGCTTGTCTTTCCTCGATCCATCGTCTGCAGCCAGTTCTGGAAGTCCGTTACTACATCGGGCAGCTGCAGGATCAGCCCGCTGATACTGGAAATCAGCTGAGGGATGACC
Organism: uncultured Lachnospiraceae bacterium; assembly: GCA_934371475.1. GTDB lineage: Bacteria > Bacillota > Clostridia > Lachnospirales > Lachnospiraceae > Merdiplasma. The sequence goes on along the minus strand of CAKRNX010000032.1, from coordinate 4,792 downwards.
ATCAGAATCAGCAGGATAACGAGTGTCAGTGCAAGCACAAGCGTAAGCAGGATGGACAGCATCCGGACGGCGGACGACAAATTGCGGCCGGAAAATCTTCGAAACAGCCGGATAATCCACTGCTCAAAAAAACGGCAGATCGGTCGCAGAATGTAGGCGATCGCAGCTCCGTAGAAGAAAGGTTTCAGGATTGCGTTCAGATAGTTGATGCCATCGATAAGCGTCTGTGTGCGGAACATCAGAAAGATGACGGCGCATACGCCGAGCATAATCAGAACGACGGTCAGAAGCAGTTGAAGATAGCGTTTCAGTTCATTATTTTTCATAAAAATTTCCGTCCTTTAAAACAAGTGGCATATTCCCTGTTAGCTGTCCGCAGCAAGAATAGCAGGGCGTTCCTGAATGGAAACCTGTCTTGTATTCAAGAATGCCCTGTCGTTCTTGCCACGGATACTGATTTATTTCGCGCCATCTACAGAGGTGTCACCTCACATCTGATATATGGGAAGCGGGGAATGATTATGGGTATTCTGTATTCAGTATATCTGATAGAAAAGAATTAGTAAACAAAATTTGATTTTCTTGCTGAAAGCAGGGGATAATGGTACAATAATAAGTCAGAAATTGGATAGATTGCGAAGCAGTCTGAGAATGACCGCTTTGCTGACCGAAACCGGCAGAAAGGAGAACTATGCGGATAGGACTTGGATATGACGTACACAGACTGACAGAGGGACGGGATCTGATACTTGGAGGTGTGAAGATCCCGTACGAAAAAGGCTTGCTGGGACATTCCGATGCGGATGTGATTGTCCATGCGATTATGGATGCGCTGCTTGGCGCGGCGGCGCTGGGAGATATCGGACAGCATTTTCCGGACACAGATCCGCAGTATGAAGGGATTTCCAGCATTAAGCTGTTGGAGCATGTCGGCAGACTGCTGGAGGAACATAATTATGTGATTGAAAATATTGACGCCACAATCATTGCCCAGCGTCCCAAGATGATGCCACATCTGCCCCAGATGAGAGAAAATGTGGCGCGGGCGCTTCAGATTGAAGCAGATCAGGTAAATATCAAGGCTACGACAGAGGAAGGCCTTGGCTTTACCGGAAGCGGTGAGGGGATTTCGGCGCAGGCGATCTGTCTGTTGCTTCCGCTGATGGATCTGGTTTCCAATGATGTGATGACGGCACCCTCCGGCTGCAGCGGATGCAGAGGCTGCGGGAGATAGCAGGGGGAGACAGGACAGCAGATGCAGAGAGAGCAGAACGCAGAGCGGTCAGAAACAGAAAAGAGACAGGATTTGTCAGGACAGATCAGAGTGGGAAAATTGTCACCCGAGGAACACGGGAAGACAAGAGCGCTGTACGAAGAGGTCTTTTCGGAAGACAGCAGGCGCTTTGTAGATTATTATTATTTGAGCAGGGCATTGGAAAATGAGATTTACGCGGCGCGCAACGCAGACGGGATCCAGGGAATGCTTCATTTAAATCCGGTAGCGGTCAGCTGGAACGGCGCAGTGCAGAAGATTTCCTATCTTGTGGCGGTAGCGACAAGAAAAGAATACCGGCATCAGGGCATTATGAGCCGTCTTCTGAGTTGTTCCATGCAGGAAATGTATCAGAGACTGGAGCCGTTCGCGTTTCTTATGCCGGCATCAGAGGCGATTTACATGCCGTTTGGCTTCCGCCGTGCATGGCACTGGATCTGGGAGGAAGATCTTGTGAAGGATTTTTTTCAGACACCGTTCGGTGATGAAGATACGGAAAGTCCCGGAAAAGATCAGGAGAGCGGCAGCTGGTCCGGAGGTCATGTGATAAGGGCTGCTTCCTCAGATGAGTCATGCGGGAACGGGCAGGATAAGGACAGCTTTAGTGCCTGGCTGCCCGCGGCAGAATGTTCAGATAAAGAGCTGGAGCGGCTCGCATACCGGGTGAATGAGACACTGAAGGGAAAGCACCGGATGTTCTCCTGGCGGTCTGTCTGCTATTACAGAGATCTGCAGAGGCAGCAGGAGGCCTCCGATGGGGAATTGAGAATTATATTTGACCATGGGCCGCGTTATGCGGTCTGCACTGTCAGGGAGCAGTTTCCGCCCATGATGGCGCGGATCATTCATCTGGAACGCTTTATCAGGCAGATCAGGAGCAGGGAACGGAGGAAGGTCTTCTGGCAGATACGGGATGCGATGCTGCCCGGCAACAGCGGATGGTATCAGGTGACGCTGGGGCCGGAAGGAGGAACGATCCGGCGGCTGGAGAGCCGCAGAAGTGCTCCGGAGGCAGAGTGGATAACCCTGGATATCGCGGACATTCCGGCATGGCTCGGGGCAGATAATCCTTTTGCGGATGCGGCTGTCTGTGAAGTAGTATAAGATATATATCAGATGTAGGATGGCTCCCGCTTCCGCAGGTGGCGAGAAACCGGTCAGTATCAGTGGTGGAAGTCAATCTCCCATTTGATATAGCCTTCGCGCACATTGCCCGGCGGACAAGGAATTTGAGCCGACCGGAACGGAGTGTAAGAGCACCTTGCAGCAAGAATGATGTGTCAGGTAGGCTGCAGAGAGACGGGAAAAGAGACGGGAAAAATGCCGGATTGTCACATAAGATAGATCGTGATTGACAAACAAGACAGGATTGCATAGACTTATTGCAGGGCGGATGGAAGATCCGTTTGACATGGCTGCGGATCGGATCCGCAGAGAAATGACGAGGTGAGAAAATGAAATTTTACAACACATTGACAAAGAAGAAAGAAGAATTTGTTCCGCTGGTGCCGGGAAAGGTTTCCATGTACGTATGCGGCCCTACGGTTTACAATTTTATTCATATCGGAAATGCAAGACCCATGATCGTATTTGATACGGCCAGGAGATATATGGAACATAAAGGATATGAGGTAAACTATGTATCCAACTTTACAGATGTGGATGACAAGATCATTGCAAAAGCCAATGAGGAAGGCGTGACTGCAGAGGAGATTTCACAGCGCTACATCAAAGAGTGCAAGCAGGATATGGCAGATATGAATGTAAAACCGGCTACCACGCATCCGCTGGCAACGCAGGAGATTGACGGCATGATCGATATGATCAGTACACTGATTGAGAAAGGATATGCGTACAACGTAGACGGAACCGTTTACTTCCGCACTAGAAAATTTAAAGAGTACGGCAAGCTGTCGCACAAAAATCTGGATGATCTTCAGGGAGGCAACCGTTCTCTGCTGGTCAGCGGCGAGGATCAGAAGGAAGATCCGCTTGATTTCGTGCTGTGGAAGCCCAAGAAAGAAGGTGAACCCTACTGGGAGTCACCCTGGGGACAGGGACGTCCGGGCTGGCATATCGAGTGTTCTGTCATGTCCAAAAAATATCTGGGCGAGGAGATTGATATCCACGCAGGCGGCGAGGATCTGATTTTCCCGCACCATGAGAATGAGATTGCCCAGAGCGAGTGCTGCAATGGCAAAACATTTGCGCGTTACTGGCTGCACAATGCGTTCCTGAATATTGATAATAAAAAGATGTCCAAATCTCTCGGCAATTTCTTTACTGTCCGTGAGATCAAGGACAAATATGATCTGCAGGTGCTGCGCTTCTTCATGCTCAGTGCCCATTACAGAAGTCCGCTGAACTTCAGCGCGGAGCTGATGGAGGCTTCCAAGAACGGACTGGAGCGTATTGTAAATGCGGTAGACAACCTGAAATATCTGCAGGAGAATGCAGCGGTGGCTGAGCTGACAGGTCAGGAGACAAAGGATCTGGAACAGGTGAAAGAGTTCGGCACCCGTTTTGACGAAGCCATGGACGATGACCTGAATACTGCCGATGCGATTTCAGTCATCTTTGAGCTTGTCAAATATGCAAATACCAGTGTCAGCAAAGATAATTCCGCCGCATTTATCAGAGCAGTGAGAGATAAGATCCTGGAGCTGGGCGACATTTTGGGTCTGAAACTGGAGAAAAAGGAAGAAATCCTGGATGAAGATATTGAAAAGCTGATTGAGGAGCGTCAGGCAGCCAGAAAGGCAAAAGATTTTGCAAAGGCTGACGAGATCCGCAACAAGCTGCAGGACATGGGCATTGTTCTTCTGGATACCCGCGAAGGTGTAAAATGGAAAAGAGCCTAGACTATCTTGCAGAGAGCTTCGGGCTGACAGAGAGGGACTGGACGCAGTATTCGCCGCTGACGCTGGCTTATCTGGGGGATGCGGTGTATGACGTGCTGATCCGCACGGTGCTGGTGAAGCGAACCAATACGCAGACCGCAAAGCTGCATCAGCATGCCAGCGGTCTGGTGAAGGCCGGAACTCAGGCGGAACTGATCCGGGCCATGCTGCCGCACCTGAGTGAGGAAGAGAGCGGCGTTTACCGCAGAGGGCATAATGCCAAGCCGTACCATACGGCGAAACATGCAAGCCGGAGAGAATATCTGGAGGCGACAGGATTTGAGGCGCTGGTGGGATACCTGTATCTGAAGGGGAACTATCAGCGCATGATTGATCTGATAAAACTTGGATTGGAGGAGAGCGGGCATGCGCTATGAGGAACAGACGATAGAAGGTAGGAACGCGGTGATGGAGGCATTCCGCTCCGGAAAGACCATTGACAAGCTGTTTGTGCAGGAAGGACTGCAGGACGGACCTGTGATGAGCATTCTGCGGGAAGCCAGGAAGCATGATACAATTGTAAACCGGGTGAAAAAAGAGCGTCTTGATCAGATGTCCGATACCGGAAAGCATCAGGGCGTGATCGCCCAGGCAGCAGCTTACGAGTATGCGCAGGTGG
>CAKRNX010000031.1 GCA_934371475.1 uncultured Lachnospiraceae bacterium | reverse complement strand
GTGTGGAATCCAGACCGCCGGAAATCCCCACCACAATATGCTGACATCCGATGTGCTGCAGTCTCTTTTTCAATCCGAGCGCCTGGATCGTCAGGATCTCCTCACAGCGGCGATCCCTGTCCTCTTTCCCTGACGGGACAAACGGTCTGGGATCAAACTGCCTCGTCAGCACCGTCTCATCGCGGTCCAACCGGAACGGAACACGCACATATCCATCCCCGCAGCAGTCATATGTCGTCATCCGTCGTCTCTCGGAACGCAGACGCCCCAGATCCAGCTCTGTGCTGATCATCCCTGTCGTAAATCGCTGAGAAGACACCAGCACTGTCCCATTCTCCGCGACCAGATTATGACCGCCAAATACCAGATCCTGGGAAGATTCCCCCTCACCGGCACTCGCATAGATATAACCGCAAATCAGTCTTGCCGACTGGTTGGCCACCAGCGCAGTACGATAGCTGCTCTTGCCTGTCACTTCATCGCTCGCCGAAAGATTGACAATCACATTGGCGCCCGCCATGGCATGAGCGGTGCTGGGCGGGCACGGTACCCACAAATCCTCGCACAGCTCTGCTGCTACCACAAGTCCTTCCGCCTCCGGACACACAAACAGCTGATTCATGCCAAACGGTACTTTCTCTCCGTCCACATTGATCCAGATCACTTCTTCCCGTCCGGGATAGAAATGTCTCATCTCATAAAATTCATTGTAATTGGGCAGGAAACGCTTGGGCACCAGACCCAGCAGTCTGCCATCGCAGACAGCCGCTGCGACATTGTAAAGCTTGCCTTCCGCTTCCCAGGGCAGGCCAACAAACAGCAGTGCCTTCATTCCTCTGGTAAATTCCACAACTTTTTTCAGTCCCTGCCTGCTCTCCTCCAGCAATTTCTCCTGCCAGAACAGATCCTGACATGTGTACCCTGTAATACAAAGTTCCGGGAACACCATAATCTTTACTTTTTCTTCGTATGCCTGTCCGATCATCCGGCAGATCTCATCTGTATTGTAACCGCACTCCGCCACTCGGATCTCCGGTGTCACAGCTGCCACTTTGATAAATCCGTCTCTCATAACCTGTCCTTTCCCCCTGCCGCACCCGTCGGTCAGCGCACTGCCTTTTTCAGAAGCTCCTTCAACTCTTCTACGCTAAATTTATAATTTTTTCCACAGAAATGACAGCTTACCTCAATCGGCTGTCCGTCATTGATCATTTCCCGGATATCTTTTTTACCAATGCTGACCAGTGCCCGCTCAATGCGTTCTCTGGAACAGTCACAGCGGTAGGACAGCTCTGTTTTCTCATTGATCTCCAGACCAAACTCTCCCAACAGCTCTTCCAGGATCTGCTCCGGCGTCATGCCCGCGTCCAGCATATGTGTCACGGAGGTCACTTCTGAGAGCTTTTTCTCCAGTCTGTCAATCACCTCGTCCGGAGTAAACGGCATCAGCTGAATGATAAATCCGCCTGCCTGGCGCACGGTATTATCTCTGTCCATCAGGACTCCCAGTCCCACTGAAGAGGGAACCTGCTCTGATATCACAAAATAATAGGTCAGATCATCCCCAATCTCACCGGTCTGCAGCTCACAGCTGCCGATATAGGGTTCTTTCAGACCCATATCTTTGATCACCTGCAGCATACCGTGTCCCACAGCACCGCCCACATCCAGCTTGCCCTGTGCATTGGCATGAAGAATTACCTGCGGATTGTTCACATACCCCTTGGCATGTCCCTGTGAATCAGCAGTCACCGTAATGCCGCCGATCGGACCATCGCCTTTTACCTGCAATGTCAGAAGATCCTTTTCTCCCTTCATCATTGTTCCCATCATCACACCGCCGGTCAGAAGTCTGCCGAGTGCCGCCGTCGCCACCGGGCTCGTGTTGTGATACTGTCTCGCCGTCTCTACCATTTCTCTCGTTACAGCTGCGAACGCTCTGATCTGGCTGTCCGCTGCTGTTGCTCTTACCATATAGTCCATATCGTTCCCCGTTTTCTTTCTATACTATAATAATATATTTAATTTGTAATAATATTTACAGTCCTTTTCTGTGTCATGCTTCTATTATGCAGCTGCGCCGCGCTGATCCAACCGAACTCTCTGTAAAAGAAATTTTCTGCCAGTTGTAAGACCTGTTTACATAAAACTATCTGCACAGACTGTCACCGGTATCCCCGGGCTGTCAATCTTCTACAGAATATTTCCCAGAAGGTCAATCAGCATTCCGCTGAGCGTTCCCGCTGCATACAGCATAACTGTGATTTGAATATTCTCTTTCAGATTTTTATTGGTGCGGAACAGCACCAGCAGTCCCACACCGGAACCCACCAGCAATCCGGCCATCATAGCCCCTGCACTCATTGCTCCCTGCAAATACAGCGTCGTGATCACCACGGACCCTGCGCAGTTGGGGATCAGCCCAATCAGTCCTGCAAGTAATTCTCCAACTACCGGCCAGTTCAAAATCAGACCGCCCAGCTGATCTTCTCCGATGATACCGATCAGTATATTCAGTGCCAGCGTTACAACCAGAATAAACAGCGTAATACTCGCAGTATGTTTCAGTGCTGACCGGACAATGCTGTGCTCACACTCACAGTGTTCCTGCGCACACAGATCATGAATCCTGGATCCGATCTTTCTCTGATTGAATGATCGGAACACAAAATCCGCCAGAAATCCCAGAATCACGCCGATCAGTGCCTTCAGTCCCAGAATCCGCAGGATCAGCCCTATCGGTGCCTGGCTGGAAAGCAGGATCGGCAGCATCTCATCTGAAGTGGAAAGAAATACTGCCAGTAACGTTCCAAGTGTAATCACACGGCCTGAAAAGAATCCGGCTGCCGCCGCTGAAAATCCGCACTGTGGAATCACTCCCAGCACACCGCCAAACAGCGGCCCCCATTTATCCGCCCGGCGGATCACCCCTTTTGTCTTCTCACTCGTGCAATGTTCAATATATTCCATTAGCAGATAAGTCAGAAACAGAAAAGGGATGGTTTTGAGCGTATCGGCCACACAGTCTATGATCAAATCGAACATTCAGTTCCTCCTTACATTCTCTTAATTTTTATTCAGATTCACAAATCCCCCGGTATTCTTGCTGCTTTATTTCTGCGCTTCTATTTTCTGCGCCAGATCCTCCAGATACATCCAGCGATCCATCTTCTCTTCCAGCAGCGCCTCCGCCTCTTCTTTCTGCTGCGACAGCTCATTCAGCTTCACAAAATCACTGGCCGCCGCATTCATCTCCTGTTCCAGAGAAGCAATTTTTTCTTCCAGTTCCTGAATATCTCCTTCTACAGACTCATAATCCTTCTGCTCTTGCCAAGTGAACTTCAGCTTTCGTTCTCCCCGGGGCTTACCATTTTTAGCAAAAGTTCTCTCCTCTTTTTCCTGATTTCCCCGGCCTGTTTTCCCACTCCGGGGTGCACCATCCGGTGCTTCCTGCTCTTTCTGCCATGCTTCCCATTCTCTGCGCTGCATGCAGTCGGTATAACCGCCCTCATACTGGCGCAGTATCCCATCTTCAAAAGCAAAAATCCGGCGCACCATCCGATCCAGGAAATACCGGTCATGAGACACAGTAATCACAATGCCATCATAGTGATCCAGATAATCTTCCAGCAGCGTCATCGTAGCAATGTCCAGATCATTCGTCGGCTCGTCTAAAATCAGAACATTAGGAGCTTCCATCAGCACCCGCAGCAGATTCAGCCGACGCTTCTCGCCGCCTGAAAGCTTTCCGATCGGACTATACTGCATCTGTGACGGAAACAGAAAGCGCTCCAGCATCTTGGAGGCAGATACCAGTCCCTCATCGGTCCGCACATACTCGGCAGTATCCCGAATATAATCAATCACCCGCATCGACGGATCCATAGATGCCACATCCGCCACACCGGAACGCTCCTGTCCAACCGCTTCGTAACTCTTCTCCTGACTGCTAATCTCCTGCGCATAGTAACCGATCTTTACCGTCTGCCCGATCTCCACGCTGCCTTCATCCGGCTGCGCCAGCCCGGCAATGATCTTCATCAGCGTCGTCTTCCCGCAGCCATTGGGACCGATAAATCCCACACGGTCATTCTTTAAAAAGATATAGGAAAAACCCTGAAACAGAACCTTATCCCCGTATCGCTTGGAAAGTCCCTGAAGTTCAATCGTTGTGCGCCCCAGCCTCGTAGAGACCGATCCGATCTCCATCTTTGCATCCTGCACCGGGCCGCTCTGGTTCTTAAGATTTTCAAAACGCTGAATATGAGCTTTCTGCTTTGTCGAGCGGGCTCTCGCCCCGCGCATCATCCACTCCAGCTCCGTGCGCAGCAGTGACTGACGCTTGCGCTCCGTGGCCTGCGCCATCTCCTCCCGCTCTGCCTTCAGCTGCAGATAACCGGAATAATTCGCCTGATAACTGTACAGCTGTCCCTTGTCAATCTCTACGATCCGGTTGGACACACTGTCCAGGAAATACCGGTCATGCGTCACCATGATCAGTGCGCCGCGCCAGGATTTCAGATAATTCTCCAGCCAGTCTGCCATCTCATTATCCAGATGGTTCGTCGGCTCGTCCAAAATCAGGATATCTGCCGGGGAAAGCAGCACCGCAGCCAGCGCCAGCCTCTTTCTCTGCCCTCCGGACAGTTCGCCCACTTTCTGGTTAAAATCCGTGATACCAAGCCTTGTGAGCATGGACTTGGCTTCGCCTTCCTTCTCCCATTCATTCTCATGTTCTTCCCTGTGATCCAGTACGCTCTCCAGCACTCTGCGCTCCGGATCAAACACAGGATTCTGCGGAAGATAACGCACAATCACATGGCTGGCCAGAACGATCTCACCCTCATCCGGCTCCTCTGCTCCGGCCAGGATCTTCAGCAGCGTAGACTTCCCGGTGCCGTTAATGCCGATCACGCCGACCTTCTCGCCTTCCTGCATGGAAAAAGAAACATGATCCAGCAGTTTCCGCTCGGAATACGTCTTGGTAATCTGTTCTGCAGTTAATATATTCATCTCTTAATCACTTCTCCTTTGCCCTCCGCACTCGTCCGAGGGTAATCTATCAGCGATTATAACACTGAATAAAGACCGTGACAACTCTGACCATATTTTTTCTCTCCCAATACCTCCTGTCTATGTTATAATATCAGATAAATAGCTTCTGTCTGACTGCTCAAGAATGCCCCGGCAATCTTCCGTATTTCACAGCTGAAGCAGAAACTTACCTGATTTGATAAACTTTTTGTTTCACATTAATCTTTATTATTCTGAAGAAAAGGAAGGTATCTGAATGACAAACATGACAAATGAAGTGAAAAATATGCTCGAATTTAACAAAAAATTCGTAGCGGAAAAACAGTATGAAAAATTCACCAGCAGCAAGTATCCCGACAAGAAAATTGCCATCCTCACCTGTATGGATACCCGTCTGGTAGAGCTTCTTCCCGCTGCTCTGAACATCAAAAACGGCGATGTGAAAATGATCAAAAATGCCGGCGGCGTTGTAACCAATCCATTCGGAAGCGTCATCCGCAGCCTGCTGGTATCTATCATTGAGCTGGGCGTTACAGAAGTTATGGTGATCGGCCACACCGACTGCGGCGTACAGCACATTGACAGTGCTATGATGATCCACCATATGAAAGAGCGCGGCATCCCTCAGGAATCGATTGATCTGGTGAGCTACTGCGGCATTGATTTTGAAAAATGGCTGGCCGGTTTTGACGATGTGGAAACTTCCGTCCGCGAGACCGTTCACACAATCGTCCATCATCCGCTCATGCCGAAAGACATCCATGTAGGCGGCTATGTCATCAATACCGATACCGGAGAACTGACTGTGATCTGCTGATCTGCATTCACCCTGTAAACGCGAAGAACCGGCATACCCTACCTCTCCGTAAGATATGCCGGTTTTCTCATTTATTCTCCGCAGTTTAGGTAACTGGCAATCTGCCTGACTGCCTCCCCCTCGTCTGTGCCTTCCGCACTTACCCGGATCTCATCCCCGTTTACCAATCCGAGCAGCATGGTTCCCATAATACTTTTTGCATTGACACGGTATCTGCTGTCTTTCAGATAAATCGAACTCCGGTAATGACTGGCCACCTGCACCAGTTTTGCGGCAGGATGCATCCCGTCTTTCTCTGAGATCTGAATAGTCACTGCTTTCTCAATCATTTTGTTCCTCCTCTTTTTCCCTCAATTCCTGAGCAATCTCCCCAAGGCGGCGCAGACGGTGATTGACCCCTGATTTGCCCACCGGCGGAGACAGCATCATCCCAAGTTCCTTCAGAGTTGCTTCTCTCTGCTCCAACCGCAGCACTGCGATCTCCGAGAGATTGGGCGGCAGATGATCCAGCCCCATATGCTGCTGCAGATACTCAATATCCTCGATCTGCTTGACTGCCGCACTGACGGTCTTGTGGATATTAGCCGTCTCGCAGTTTACTTTTCGGTTGACAGAGTTGCGCATCTCCCGCAGTATCCGGATATTCTCCAGATTCATCAGTGCATTGTGAGCCTCCATCACATTGAGAATATCAACGATCTGGGCTCCCTCCTTGATGTATACTACATAATGGGACTTTCTCTCTACGATCTTGGCATCCAGATCAAACGTCCGGATCATCTCCTGCAGCTGTCTCGCTTTCGGCATCGTAGTACACACAATCTCAAAATGATAAAATTTCCGGGGATCACTGATGGATCCTGCTACCAGAAACGCACCTCTGATAAATGCCCGTTTGCAGCAGGTTTTCTGCACAATCATGTTGTCCACCAGAGAAAGATTCTCCGCGATCTCCAGTTGCGGCGTGATCAGTCTGGCAGCGCCGAGAATGCGCAGCGCATCCTCATGTCTGGCTACTGTGACAGCATATGTCCGGTTCTGACCGTATACCCCGTGGATTTTCACCGACACATCACCCGTAATACGAAAAGTCCGGCGCAGCAGAGAAAAATATTTTCTTGCCACGTACAGATTCTCCGTCTGTATCTTGACAAACACTTTATCTCTTGTGGATATGGAAACACGACCACACATACTGATAATTGCCGTGATTTCTGCGATCTGACAATGTCTGGCACTGTCCATCTGAGCGGACAGCTCTTCTTTTACCTCACTTGAAAAAGACAAACCTTCACCTCTTACCGGTTGATATCTCTGTGTTCTATCTTAATTCCATACTCCTTCTTCCCGCTCAGATAGTCGTACAGCCGATTGGCCATCGTCACTGACCGGTGCTTACCGCCCGTACATCCCACTGCAATCACCAGCTGGGTCTTACCTTCCGCAATATAATTAGGAAGAAGAAAATCCAAAAGATCCATAAGTTTGGAAAGAAAGACTGAAGCATTCTCGGAATTCATCACGAAATCCTGCACTTCCCTGTCATTGCCTGTCAGGCATTTTAACTCTTCTATGTAATAGGGATTGGGAAGAAATCTCACATCAAACACCAGATCCGCATCAGCGGGAATTCCGTATTTAAAACCAAAAGACAGCACTGTCACAAACATGTTGCGGTATTCCTGCTGCTGTACAAAAATCTTCTCTATCTCCTGCCGCAGATCCCTGGTCAGCAGCTGGCTCGTATCCAGAATATAATCTGCCCGCATTTTCAGCCCCTCCAGGATCCGGCGCTCCTGCCCAATCCCGTCGCTGACCCTGCCGTTTCTGGAGAGCGGATGACTTCGCCTTGTCTCCTTATACCGGCGCACCAGCGCGGGGGTAGAAGCTTCCAGAAACAGGATCTCCACTGAATAATTCCCCGTATCCATCACATCCAGAAGATGTGCCACATCCTGCGGGCCATGGATGCTCCTCACATCCAGCCCCAGGGCTACCTTACTGTACTCCTGTGCCGTTCCTGCCGCCAGTTCCGCAAACTTGTCCACCAGCGGCACCGGCAGGTTATCCACACAGAAATATCCGGCATCTTCCAGCATCTTTAACGCTGTACTCTTTCCTGCGCCGGACATCCCCGTCACTATCACAAAACGCATCTCAAAACTCTCCCAGCATTCTCACTTCAGGCTCCAGCCATACTCCAAACTGCGCCTGCACTCTCTCCTGTACCTGCCGCATCAGCTCTCTCACATCCGCTGCGGTAGCTCCGCCCCGGTTCACGACAAAACCGCAGTGCTTCTCCGACACCTGAGCTCCGCCCACCGCAAAACCTCTCAGGCCTGCGTCCATGATCAGCTTGCCTGCAAAATAACCTTCCGGGCGCTTGAATGTGCTGCCGGCGCTTGGCAGATCAAGCGGCTGCTTACCAACCCGCATCTCCTTTAACTCCTCCATACGCTCCCGGATCGCTGCACAATCTCCATGCGCCAGCTTAAGCGCTGCCTCCAGGACAATGGCTTTTTCCCTCATGATGCAGCTGGTCCGGTAACCGAACTCCATCTCTTCACCGCTCACAGTACGGATCACTCCATCACGATCCAACAGCGTCACCTGTCTTACAATATCTTTCATCTCGCCGCCGTAAGCGCCTGCATTCATCACAACAGCACCGCCAAGCGTTCCTGGGATCCCTGAGACACTCTCCATACCGGTCAGCCCCTGTTCCAGCGCTCTCTTTGCAATCACAGAAAGCATGGCTCCTGCCTGGGCATGGATCATTTCTCTCTCCACACGGATCCCGTTCATGTTTTTGTATACCTGGATCATGACACCGCGGTAGCCACCGTCTCCCACCAGAAGATTGCTTCCGTTTCCTATAATATAGAACGGGATCTGTTCTTTGCGGCAGTATCCCACTACAGCCGCCAGCGCCTCCGGCGTGCCGGGCGAAACATAATAATCCGCCGGCCCGCCGATCCGGAATGTCGTGTGCCTGCTCATGGGTTCCCCGCACAGCACACACTCATTTCCTGCCATTTCACACAGCGCGGTCAATATTTTCTCGTTCATCTCTGTCTCTCCAATTTCTGTTCCTGCTTCGTCTTATCATACAATACCTAATGTATGAATACAAGGAAAAGTATCCCCCCTGTTTTCGACATGTTACAGCAGAATTCCGCAGTCTCTGATGCTTTCCACAACTTTCTCCAGTTCTTCCACGGGGAGCACCAGCGCAAATCTGACATATCCCTCGCCCAGACTTCCAAAACTGCTGCCCGGCACACAGATCACGCCGGAACGCTCCATCAGCTCCATGCAGAACTCTTCTGAACTTGTGAATTTTTCCGGGATCGGAGCCCACACAAACATCGTGCCTTCGCTGTCCGGAACATCCCAGCCGATATCGCGCAGTCCCTTGCATAAGGTGCGATTTCTTCGTTCGTACTCTTTACACTGCTCAATCACCGCATCCTGCGGCTCGTTCAGAGCAGCGATGGCTCCGTACTGCACTGGAAGGAAAATACCGTAATCGATCTGAGAACGGATTGTCTGGAACTTTTCGATAATCTCACGGTTGCCGACCACGAAGGACATCCTGGCCCCGGTGTAGTTATAGGATTTGGACAGGGAATAAAACTCCACTCCTACTTCTTTTGCGCCCTCATGGGACAGGAATGAGCCGCACTTTCTGCCTCCGTACACGATATCCGAGTAGGCATTATCATGCAAAATGATAATGTTGTACTTTTTCGCAAAGGCAATCAGCTCATCATAGAAGCTGTCCGGTGCCAGACGGCAGATCGGATTGCCCGGATAATTTACCACCATGAAACGTGCTCTCTCCGCAATCTGCTCCGGGATCTCATCAAAATCCGGCAGGAAATGATTCTCCGCCCGCAGAGGATATTCCCACACGGCGGCGTCGCACAGCAGCGGACCGATCTTGAAAATCGGATATCCCGGATTCGGCACCAACACCAGATCTCCCGGATTACACAGTGCCCACGCAATGTGCGCCATTCCCTCCTGGGAACCGTAGATGGACATAATCTCATCCGGCTCCAGCTTCACACCGAATCTTCTCTGATAGAAGCTCTGCATGGTCTCTGTCAGCTCCGGCAGATCCTTCAGCGCATACTTGTAATTATTGGGATCCAGCGCCGCTTTTGACACTGCCTCCATCACATGCTGCGGGGTCTTGAAATCCGGTGTACCCACAGAAAGGTTGTAGATTGTCTTTCCCATCTTTTGCAGTTCTTCTTTTCTCTCATTCAGCTGTGCAAAAATTCCTGCCCGGAATGAATTTGCCTTGTTGGAAAATTCCAGTTTCATCATACTTTCCTCTTTCTTTCTCGTTTTTTCTTCCCATGTACAGGTCAGTATATACAGAACCGCGCAGATCACAGAGAGCAGTGCTCCCACCCCCAGACCTCCCGGCGTGTATTTCATCGTAATCGTGTGCGTTCCTTCCGTCAGATCCACACCCATCAGAGCTTCTCCGATGCAGGCCGGCTTCACTGCACTGCCATCCACCCGGATCTCCCAGTTATCACTGTAGGGTATTGTCAGCAGCAGCACTCCATCCCGGTCCGCCTGGATGGTTCCTTCCAGATAGTTTCCCGAAACGGTGACATCGGTCAGCTGGTTCTGCGCCAGTTTGTCCACTGCCGTCTCATAGGCATCGTTGGCACACGTATAGACCGTGGCTCTCTGCGTATCCTGTCCACTCTTCAGCGTGACCGTAAAGTCCGCCTCCTGATCTCCGTCCATCCCGTTTATCACATACAAATGATCCGTGTATGTCTTATATGTTTTGGAATATTCCGGCGTATTCAGTTCAATCTGTTCCACACGGTTGGGCAGATACAGATAAACCTGCTTATTTTCCGGAATGCGGATGCCATAATTGCCCTCATCCTCCATATCAATATACCGGTCCAGCACATAGATCGGATCCCCTCCGGTTGCCAGCTGCACAAACTGGTTCTGCACCTCAAGCGGATCGCCGATGCTGGTATCCCAGATCTTGATTGCCGGATCCACCAGAAATCCCACCGAAAGGGCATTCTCATTTCTGTACAAGACTAGATTATCGTCCTCATCCATCTTTTCAAACTGATACAGCGTACTGCCATTTCCATTGGAAGAGAGTACGTACTTAATGCCGAACACATCATTCATCAGCTTCGTTACACCATTATAACCGTTTTTGTTTGTACGTCCCTCAATCCCGAGCCGTTCGCACAGTTCCGTTGTGGAAGCCGGCATCGTAGAGTTAAACATCACCAGTGCGTGTCCGCCCGCAAACATGGTCACATTGCGCATCCGCTGACTGTCAATTTCACTGCGGTAGAATGTCTGATCATTCTGCCGTCCGGTCAGTTCCCGATAAGAAGCCTGATCCTTCAGATAGATACTTCTCGTCACATCTCCGTTGCAGGAAATCCCGTAAATTCCCTGTCCGATGCATTCTGCCATCATCACTCCGCCCAGCAGATATCCGGTCAGCATCCGGCGCTCTCTCCAAAATCTGACGATCAGCAGCAGGTTCATATAAACTAACAGCAGCCCCAGTGTGATCAGATACACATGCAGATCCAGATCGCCCCATTCAAAATAGCAGGCTGCCGATGCAAACGCGACGGGAAGTACCCCCGACACGAGGATCTTCCAGACCTCGATCCGGCGGACATGTCCCAGCACGTCATACCCCATCACAAGCAGCATACAGATGTAGATAAAGGCAAAACGGTTTGGCAGTCCGTTCTGCACATGAAACCCATGCCAGATATAGTTGAGCATATTCAATGAAAAGCTCAGCATCAGAAAACCGGTCAGTACTAATCTGCCGATTTTTTCTTTCAGATTGATCTTGCCATCCAGCAGATACAGCACTGTCAGCAACAGCACCGCCACGCCGCAGTAAGCATTCAGTCCCACCTGCGAGTCCGAGATATTGATCGGCTCCTGCGCCGCGAAATGTGCCAGCAGCATATCCACAAAATTCGTGTAGAACTTCACTGTAGTCGGAAAGTGATTGTTCAGCATAGACTCGGAACTGGAAAGTGCCGTGAAGGCCGGCACCAGGATAATCGAAGCCATTCCTCCGGCAAGCAGGGAAAACCATCCGAAGCGCAGGCATCTTCCCAGCCATTGTCTGACCGTCATCCTCTGCTGTGCGGCAAAGCACACCAGAAGATAGAGGCATGAGAAAATACAGAGCATAAACCCGATATAATAATTACACCACAGACCGTAAAACAGTGCCAGCCCGTACATTTTTCCGCCCTTGCCTCTCACGATCCGCTCGATGCCCATCATGATCAGCGGAAGCATCGCAATACTGTCCAGCCACATCAGATTGAAGTAATAACCTATCATAAAATTGCTGAGTGCAAACATCGAGCCGAACACAACCGGCAGGAACTTTCTTCCCGGATCCCGCTTATGCAGATACCAGGAAAACGTACCTCCGCAGAGGCCGACCTTAAGGATGATAAACAGATCCATCGCATCCGCCACATTTGCCTTGGGAAACAGCACGAGCAGAAAATTCAGCGGACTGGCCATGTAATAGGCAAATGTCGCCCAGAAATCGTATCCAAGTCCCGCCGAAAACGAATACAGCAGCGACTCATGGTGAACCAATTTTTCATGCAGATCTGTATAAAATGGAAGATACTGATGCAGTGAGTCGATGATCAGCACTGTCCCGTCCCCGAAAGGCCACACGCCGTTCAGGGCAAAACCTGCAAAAGTCACCATCGCCGGGATCAGAAATCCCATCCAGAAATAAAATCTGCTCTTTTTCCCTGCAATCAGGGCCGCTTTTGTCTTTTGTCTTTTCTGTACAAAAAATTTCATATTAGATACCCCTGTCTGCCTCCTCTGTTCCTGCAGGCAATTTGTCCTACCCACTGTCACTGCGCCGTTTTCACCCGGTCAGCACTTTTCGCAAACCAAAACTAATCGCTCATCAAAAGTCATTTTCAGGCATGCTTTACAATGGTATCGCCCGTCCAAGCCCAAAGGAATAAATCCATCTCTCTTTTACGCGGACGCCTGCAAGCCGCTCCAGTGCCATCTGGTAACAGTCCATCTGCATCCGGTAACGGTCAATCAGCACTCCCGGATCGCCTCCCGGAACATAGTCCGTCTTATAGTCCAGCAGGACAATCTCCCTGTCCTCGTAAAAGTACGCATCAATGATTCCCTGAATCAGCACCTCTTCCCCGGGATCCCACTCTTCTCTGATCTGACTGGCCGGAACGCCAAGCACAAAAGGCTGCTCCCGGTACAGACATCTTTCCACAGCTGCCCGCTTCATCCGCTGCGCCAGCTCTGATCTCAGAAATGTGTTTAATTTTCCCCTGGAAATCAGCTCTGATTCATCCTTTTGGATTTTACCACAATTAATCATGGTTTCCAACTGAGAATCCATGAACTTTCCATGAAAATCCGCGCCAAAATCCAGATTTTCCAGTATCCTGTGATACACGGTTCCCCGTCTGGCGCCATCAGCCGGCTTCTCTTTCTGAAGAAACTTCGGAACTGCCGGTACAATTTCCCTCACAGCCTGTTCGCAGAGCCATACGCTCTCTTCCCTCGGCTCCCAGGCCATCTTTTTCAGCTCAGAGACTGATACTTTTCCCGGTATCCGCAGATTCTTTTCATAAGGATACTTTTTCCCCGCCGTCTGTTCAAAATATTCCGCTGTCGCCAGATCCTGCACTTCTCCCGGATCTATCGCAAGAAATGCCTCTTTCCGGCGCAGGATTTCTTCCTGCTGCGCCAGTCGGCCCGACCGCTCCCGTTTTCCGCCAAGCAGAGTCATCCGAAAGCCCCCCGGCGCATCATAGAGCGGACAGCGAGCCTCCATGCTCCATCCCGGAACGATACCAGACGCTTCCCCCGTGCGATGCCGCAGCAGCGCCGGCATAATCCAGTCCAGATAGCTGGCGGCTCCCGTCAGCGTGGAATACGTCAGATGCAGACTCTCATTTTCCTGCTCTCTGCTCCATCCTCTGACAGCTCCCTCCAGACTTTTTACCGTCCCCATCAGAATCAATTTTTCCTCTGCTCTCGTCATGGCCACATAAAGTACTCGCAGCTCTTCGCCCAGACTCTCTTCCCGGATCTGGTGCGCGATCATTTTCTTCATCAGCACCGGGATTTTAACCCGATAATCCAGATCTATCCTGTCGCACCCCGCTCCCAGCTCCGGATGCAGCACGAGACCACCTCTGGAGTCCTGCAAATTAAAGGATTTGCCCAGACCACACAACAGCACAATGGGGAACTCCAGCCCCTTGCTCTTGTGAATACTCATCAGCTGTACGGTATCCTCCGCATCACTGCTGATATTGGCTTCACCGTAATCAATCTCATATTTCTGCAGATTTTCAATATAGCGCACAAAATGAAACAGACCGCGGTAACTGGTTGACTCATAAGCTGCCGCCTTCTCAACCAGCATATCCAGGTTAGCTTTTCTCTGTCTGCCGCCCGGCATGGCACTGGCATAATCTCCGTATCCGGTCATATCCAGCACACTCCACAGCAGCTGATGCATGGGCGTCCCAGCCGCCATGGCGCGAAGCTCCCCTGTTATTTTCCAGAAACGCTTCAGCTTTCGGTAAAGCACAGTGTCTTCCTGTTCCTCCTGATGCAGATATTCCTCACAGCAGGTGTAAAAGTCCATCCCATGGCAGCCGGCCCGCAGAGCAGCCAGTTCTTCATCATCCAGACCGCCAATGGGCGAGCGCAGCGATGATGCCAGCGGAATGTCCTGCCTGGGATTGTCCAGCACTTTGAGGTAAGCCAGTACAGTCTTGATCTCAAGTGCTGAAAAATATCCTGTACCCGTGCCGCTGTAGCACGGAATCCCGTATTCCTTAAACACTTCCATAAACTGCTCGCTCCATCCGGACACTGTGCGCAACAGGACAACCACATCGCTGTAGCGGGCCGGACGGTAGCATTTTTCTTCTTTATCCCAGACCGGTTCGGTTCCCACAATCTCTCTGATCCGCTCTGCCGCCGCCATAGCTTCTCTCCGTCTCTGGTCATGTTCCTGTTCTTCCTCCGACACGTCAGATGGGAGATCTCCTGTCAGCAGATACAGCTCCGGCTCCAGAAACGGTTCGCTCCCACCCTCCGGATACACCGCTCCCGCATACAGCGCCGCATCGTCATCATACTCCACACCTCCAAGCGTTTTTGTCATAATCTGACGGAAAATCAGGTTTACGCTATCCAGCACCTGATGTCTGCTTCTGAAGTTTTTATGAAGGTCGATTCTGCGGTTCACTCCCTCCTCTTTCCGGTAGCTTTCAAATTTTTCCATGAAAATTTCCGGTCTGGCCAGCCGGAAGCGATAAATGCTCTGCTTGACATCTCCCACCATAAACCGGTTATGCCTGGCCGGATCAGAAACTGCCGCCAGCATAATTTCCTGCACAAGATTACTGTCCTGATACTCGTCAATCATGACTTCCTCAAAATACTGCGCATACTCTGCGGCAATGTCCGTAGGCACGACTGCTCCGTCTTCTTCTCTGACCAGCACCTGCAGCGCATACTGTTCCAGATCCGTGAAATCCACAAGATTTTTGTCTGCCTTCGCCGCCTCATACGCCTGGTCAAACTTTTCTGCCAGCACATTCAGCTCCCGAATCATCGGCGCGCAGGCCGCCATGTCCTCCAGCATACAGTCCGGATCCTCAAAAAAGTAATCATTTTCCATCTTTTTGAGTTCTTTTTTCACCTGATCCCTGATCTGTTTCACACGCTCCCGCTTTGCCTCGCTGACTCCCGGATCTTTTTTCCTGGACAGCGTTTTCCAGGAAATGCCTCCGGCAAAATATGCGGCATACTCCTGATAGCCACTGCACTCTGCCAATCCCTCAAATATCCTTTGATCTGCTTCCAGTGTCTCCCGGTACATATACGGGCCGTCCGGCTGTGCAGTCAGCCGCAGGGCATAGAGAATATCTTTCTCCAGATCTGCAAGCAGCAGACGGATCCGCTCTTCAAGCGCCCTGATCCAGTCCGAGTCAAAAAATGCCTCCCGGCTCTCCGGCAGATATGTTCGCAGACACTTTTCTCTCCACCGCTCCGGCCAGGGATATCCTCTGGAGAAATCATAATACTGCAAAATGATTTCCTCCAGCCCGCTGTCTGTCCGCCCCGGCGCAAAACTCTCCGAAAACCTGATAAAGGCAGGATCTGCCGTCTCATACTCCTGCTCAAGTACCTGACCGATCACATCCTGACGCAGCAGCTTTAACTCTCCCTCATCGCCGATCCGGAATCCGGGATCCAGGGACAGCCTGTCAAAATGACTGCGGATTATCTCCAGACAAAAACTGTGGATTGTTGTAATCTGTGCATGATGGATCAGCGTAAGCTGCCTCTGCAAATGTACCTGATCCGGCTGCTGCTCCAGTCTGCGCTCCAGCTCCCTGCTGATACGCTCTCGCATCTGCGCCGCCGCCGCATTTGTAAATGTAACCACAAGAAGCCGGTCTATATCTACCGGCTTCTTCTCATCAAGGATTCTGGAAATAATACGTTCCACCAGAACAGCAGTCTTTCCGGAACCTGCTGCCGCTGCCACGAGCATATTGCAGTCCCGCAGGCCAATGACCTGCCGCTGTTCCTCTGTCCACTGATTTTCCATTCTCTGCTCCTTTATATCAGATCCCCAGAGCCTCGCACAGCTCCTCCTTTGACATATATCCGATCGCTCTGCCCGCTACCTGGCCGTCCTTAAACAGCAGCAGCGCCGGGATGCTGGCAATGCGGAACTGCATGGCAAGTCCCATCTCCTCGTCCACGTTAACTTTGGCAATCTCAATATCGTCCCGCGCCTGATCCAGCTGTTCCAGCACCGGTGCCATCATACTGCAGGGGCCGCACCATTCTGCCCAAAAATCCACCAGAACAGGTTTTTCTGATTTTAAAACAACATCTTCAAATGTGCTCTCAGTTACTTTTTTCATCGCTATGTCTCTCCTTTTCTTTATAATAAAGCATACAGTGGCAATATCCCTCAAAGTCCGGATCTTTCATCTGCTCCCTGAATTCTCTGCAGATACATTTCGTATCCTCCGTCCTTTCCAGACGGCAGGGACAGTAACCTCCCTTCTTTTTGAGTCCTTCTTTTATTTTTGCCACCAGCTCTTTGTTTTCATTCAATCTCACTGCCATTTTATCACCCCTTGTCAATGGTAATCACTGCCTCATAGGAAGCAGAAATTTTTTTCACCTGGCTCTGAATATACTCCCGGATCTGCTCATCGCTCATCTTGTACTGATAGGGAACCAGTACATCAAATTCCAACTTGCTGTGATCCGGACAGTCCACCACCTGAAAATCATGAAACTGCACATTACCTTCCATTCCATCAATGATCGCAGCTATCTGTTCGCGCAGCTCTACTGTGCGCAGATCATGGCGCATAACCGGGTCCATATGAATCACCGCATCGCAGGAGAGTTCCGTCTTGAGGCGGTGTTCCACCTCGTCAATCAGACTGTGTATCCGGATCATATCCTCCTCTGCCGGTACTTCCGCATGAACAGTCAGCATGACTCTGCCCGGTCCGTAATTGTGAACCACCAGATCATGGTATCCCAGGATCCCCTGCTCCTGATAGCTGAGCATGATCTTCTGCACTTTCTCCACAAAGCCGGGATCCGGCCGCTGTCCAAGCAGAGGATTGATCGTCTCTTTCGCTGCTCCGTATCCGGACACGCACACAAACACAGACACGAGCACGCCGCACCAGCCATCGATCTGAACGCCCGTATATTTCGCCAGCAGTGTAGTCAACAGCACTGCCGCTGTGGCCAGACTGTCACTGAGACTGTCCCTTGAAGTCGCATCCATGGCTGCACTGTCAATCCTGCGGCTGATGCTGCGGTTGTAGAGAAACATATAAATCTTGACGCAGATCGAAAGCACAAGGATCAGAAGCACAGCAAAAGATGCATCCACTTCCCCAGGGTGCAGGATCTTCTCCACAGAAGACTGAAACAGCTCTACTCCCATCATCAGAATAATAAATGAGACCAGCAGCCCCGACACATATTCAATCCTGCCGTGTCCGAACGGATGATCCGTATCCGGCTTCTGACCCGCCATCTTAAATCCCACCAGCGTAATCAGAGAGGATCCCGCATCCGACAGGTTGTTGAATGCATCTGCCGTAATCGCCACTGAATGGCTGAGAAATCCCGCCAGAAATTTTCCGGCAAACAGCAGAATATTCAGGCAAATCCCCACTGCGCCGCACAGCATGCCATATGCCTGCCGCACACCGGGATCCTCTGTCTTTTTATAATCTCTGATCAACCATTTACTGAGCAGCGATATCATATCTCAATTCCCTTCTTTCTTATTTCTCTTATTTCTCTTTTCTCTCTTATCCTTCTCTCACGGTTCTTATATTTCCGTATTTTCTTCACCCTGTTCCTGTTCTTCCTCTTCTATCTTTGCCCATACCTGCTCTCTGTCCATATCTGCAAGTTCCTTGTACTTTGCTCCCGGCAGTCCCGGATCAAACCCGCAGAGATCGGAAAATACGCAGTAATCACAGGCTTTTCTCTGTTTTCTCCGATAAGGATGCGCACTGATTTTGCCGGACAGAATTTCTTTCCCCAGAGTCTGCAGTTTACCCTGCACAAAATCGGACAATTCGTCCAGGCGCTCTGTGGAAGCCGCGCTCGAGAGCGCACTCAGCGATCCGTCCGCTTTCCGGCCGGCAGGAATCACGCTGGAAGAACTGCCGCAGTCCCGATCCAGGCGATCAATCACTCCCGGATCACTGTTGACAATTCCATCCATTCGCAGCTTCTTCAGTATCTCCTGATTAATCTCCTCCGGCGTCTGCTCCCGACTTCCGTCAAGCATAGGATCTTTGACACGGTAATAAAAAATGCCTGCAGGAATCACCTGCTTGTCAGGATGAAGCCTTTTCTCCATCTCCATCGCCGCATTCAGGTAAACAACCAGCTGCAGCTGCAGTCCGTAGTAGAGAGACACCAGATCGAACGACGTATTGCCTGACTTGTAATCTACGACTTTCACATAGACTGCCGTCTCATCCTCGCACACATCCACTCTGTCGATCCTTCCCTTCAGCCGCATCTTTTCCTGTCCGCTCAGCGCAATATTTACCGCCTCGAGATCTTCCACTGCCTGGAATGCCACTTCAAACCCGCGCGGGACAAAACTTCCCGCCCGCACCTGCTGATGCAGCGCCCATACGGAACGGCGCAGAATACGCTTCATCCGGTCTATCATATGCTGACTGCGGGCACTGTCAAAAAACAGCTTTTCCCCATAATCAGCTACCGTCTCTTCTACGGATGCCTCCATCAGACGATCCCGCACCTCATCGGGCACATCAAACCAGGTATAACGGCTGCGCTCAAGCTTCTCTGAAAAACGTTCCAGCGCCCGGTGAATCACTGTTCCAATATCTACGGAACGCACATGAAACGTCTCTCTCTCCTGCAGCTCCAGCCCGTATGCCGCAAAATGGGCAAATGCGCATGAGGCAAACTGCTCCAGCCTCGTTACGCTGTTAACCAGCTCTTCGCCGTAAAGCTC
>CAKRNX010000030.1 GCA_934371475.1 uncultured Lachnospiraceae bacterium | reverse complement strand
CTGCTGCGGATTGAGGATCAGCTGGGAACCGGTGCCAGATACGAGAATCCTTTTTCGGAGTAAAAATAAAAATAATGATTGAAATATTCGAGATCCTGTGGTACACTTATTTAGTGTCATGTAGGGAGGTGCGGTATTTTGAGAACATTTTTAACAATTATTTTTATTTTAGTATGTATAGCATTGACTGTAGTTGTATTAGCTCAGGAAGGCAAAGATGCAGGTCTGGGTTCTATCGGTGGACTTGGAGACACTTACTGGGGAAAGAACAAGGCACGTTCCATGGAAGGAAATCTTGTGAAATTTACCAAGTTCCTTGCGATTGGATTTATCGTGATCTCTGTAATTCTGAATTTGAACTTCTAAGAATGAATGATACGAGAAAAGGCGCTCTTACGGTTGGTGAGGGTGCCTTTGTTTTTTAAATGAGGATAATATGGGAAAAAAAGAACAGGAACAGTACGAAAAAAGGAAAAAAGTTATCTATGATTTAATGTGTGATAAAACGTATGTCCCTATGAAAGAAAAGGAGCTGGCTATGCTCCTGCAGGTAGAGAAAGCCCAGCGTCCGCAGCTGAGGGCACTTCTGGAAGATCTGATGATGGAGGGCAAAATAGAAGTCAGCCGCCACGGAAAATACAGGAAAGCTCAGTCCAAAGCTCTGGTCGGTACGTTTATTGCCCATCCCAAGGGATTTGGCTTTGTGGAGATTGAGGGTCGGGAAGAGGATGTGTTTATTCCGGAGTCGGAGGTTCACGGCGCATTCCATAAGGATATGGTGCAGATTACACTGCTGCCGGAGCAGTCTGGCAAGAGAGCAGAAGGTGCTGTGATCCGTGTGCTTGAGCGGGGCATCAGAGAGCTGGTGGGTACTTATCAGAAAAGCAAAAACTATGGTTTTGTAGTGCCGGATAATCAGCGGTTTCTTAGCGATATTTTTATCGCAAAAGAGAATGCAAAGGAGGCAGTGGAAGGAAGCAAGGTTCTGGTAGAACTGACAGATTACGGTACAGGCGGGAGAAATCCGGAAGGTAAGATCCGGGAAGTGATCGGCCATATTAATGATCCGGGTACGGATGTGCTGTCAGTGGCCTACAGTTATGAACTTCCGCTGGAATTTCCACAGAAAGTGGTTAACCAGGCAGCCCGGACACCGGATTATGTGCTGGAAGCGGACAGAGAGGGACGACTGGATCTGCGTGATACGCAGATGGTGACGATTGACGGAGAGGACTCCAAAGATCTGGACGATGCCGTTTCCCTGACGTTTGACGGAGCTCTGTATCATCTTGGAGTACACATTGCGGACGTGACAAATTATGTGCAGGAAAACAGTGCGCTGGATCGGGAAGCTTTAAAGAGAGGCACAAGTGTCTATCTTGTGGATCGGGTGATTCCCATGCTGCCCAAGAAGCTTTCCAATGGAATCTGCTCCTTAAATCAGGGCGAGGATCGCCTGGCACTCAGCTGTCTGATGGATATTGATGTGCAGGGAAATGTAGTTTCGCACCGGATTGCGGAGACGGTGATCAATGTTGACCGCAGGATGACGTATACGGCAGTGGCTGAGATCCTGGAACGGCAGAATGATGATTTGACCCGGGAATATGGAGCGCTGGTTCCCATGTTTAAGCAGATGATGGAGCTTTCAGAAATCCTGCGAAAAAAGAGACAGAAGCGGGGATCCATTGATTTTGATTTTCCGGAAGCAAAGATTATTCTGGATGAGAAGGGTATGCCGACGGCCATTAAACCGTATGACAGAAATGTGGCGACGAAGATCATTGAGGATTTTATGCTGATTGCCAATGAGACAGTGGCAGAGGACTTTTACTGGCAGGAGATTCCCTTTGTATACAGGAGCCATGATAATCCCGATCCGGAGAAGTTGCAGCAGCTGGCTGTATTTATCAGTAATTTCGGCTATGGAATGAAAACAATGAGGGATGAAGTACACCCGCGGGAAATTCAGAAGCTTCTGACCAGGATCGAGGGAAGTCCCGAGGAGATGATGATCTCGCGTCTGGCGCTGCGCTCTATGAAACAGGCAAAGTATACGACGGAGTGTACCGGGCATTTCGGACTGGCAGCCAAATATTACTGCCATTTTACTTCGCCGATTCGACGGTATCCGGATCTGCAGATTCACAGGATCATTAAAGAAGTGCTCCGTGGAAGGATGAATGAGGAGAGACAGGTTCATTATCAGGAAATCCTTCCACAGGTGGCAGAGCAGTCCAGTAAGATGGAGCGCGTCGCAGATGAGGCCGAACGCGAAGTGGAAAAAATGAAGAAGGCCGAGTACATGGAACGCCGGATCGGAAAGGTTTATGACGGAGTGATTTCAGGGATCACCAGCTATGGCTTGTATGTGGAACTTCCGAATACAGTGGAGGGCATGATCCATGTATCAAATATGATAGACGATCATTATTATTACCGTGAGGCTACATTTGACATGGCCGGAATGAGAACAGGGAAGGTTTACACGCTGGGACAGAAGGTCAGAGTCCGTGTGCTCGACGCAGACCGTGAGACTCGGATGATTGATTTTGTGTTTGCGCAGGAAGAATGAGTTTTTGGGCGGAAAACGCCGGGAAGGGGAAAAGATGGGGAAAGAGTCAACAAAACTGATCGCCAACAATAAAAAAGCATATCATGATTATTTTATCGAAGATACGTATGAGACCGGGATTGCCCTGTCCGGGACAGAGGTAAAGTCCCTGCGCATGGGCAAATGCAGCATTAAGGAGTCTTTTGTGCGGATTGAGCAGGGGGAGGTGTATATTTACGGAATGCATATCAGCCCGTATGAGAAAGGGAATATTTTCAATAAGGATCCGCTGCGGGTGCGCAAGCTGCTGCTTCACCGGTATGAAATCAACAAAATTACCGGAAAAATTGCCGAAAAGGGATATACGCTGGTGCCGCTGCGGGTATATTTCAAGGGAAGCCTGACAAAGGTGGAAATTGGCCTGGCAAAAGGTAAAAAGCTCTATGATAAGAGGCAGGATATCGCCAAGAAAGATATGCGCCGTGAGACAGAGCGGGATTTCAAAGTGAAAAATCTTTATTAAAGAGAAAACAAAAAAGTGATTGCTGGGCTGAGTTTTGTGTGCGGAGCAAAAGATAAAGAAAGAGATATTGACAAAGATCGGAGAATATCATATAGTTAAAAGACAGCAAAAGTTCCGGGGTAGTAAAGGTTTCGACGGGGGCTTTGAAGCTGGAGAAGCTATCCGCAGGCGATGCGTCAAATCGCAAATCTAAAAATAAACGCTGAAGATAATTTAGCAATCGCTGCCTAATGGCAGCTGTCTGACTCAGGGCACCTGCACCCTGTGACCCAGGCATCGACGATGCAGGAAACGACGTATGTTAAGCTTTGCGCATATGGGCGTATCATGAAGCTACCAAAAGCAGCCAGGTGTCAGTTCCCGGCTGCCGGAGGGAATGACAAATAACTGACTATGATAGTAGAAGGACAGGGGATTGGCTTTCGGACACGGGTTCGACTCCCGTCTACTCCACTATATGAGCCGTACTCGATTACTTCGGGTGCGGTTTTTTGTTTCACAGGGGGAGTTATTATGGCTATAGACATGAAAGATGTGATTGCAGAGGCGGCCAGAAAGCTTCTGATGGATAAAAATATAAAAAAGCTGACGGTAAAGGATATTGTGGAAGAATGCAATATCACAAGGCAGACATTTTATTATCATTTTGAGGGGATCCCGGATCTGATACGCTGGATTCTGGAGCGTGGTACGAGGGAAGTCATGAAAGAGGCGGATTTGCAGGAGAGTCCGGAAGAAAAACTGCGTTTTTTCTTCCTTACTGCTGTCAATGCCATACCGTATATCAAGAAAAGTATGCAGACTAACTACAAAGAAGAGATTGAGGCGCTTCTGACAAAGCAGTTTTATCATCTGTTTGAGCAGATTGCCGATGAAAACCAGATGTACCGCGAATGTACGTCCTGGCAGAGAAAATTGATCCTGCGCTATCACAGCCTGGCTGTGATGGGGCTTCTGAGAGAGTGGACCGATGAAGATACCAAAAATCTGGACGAGATCGTCAGAGATATTTATCCGCTGATTACATCAGATGTGAGATGACTCCCACCTCTGCAGGTGGCGAGAAACAAATTAGTATCAGTGGTGGGAGATTGCAGAGGTATTCTTGAACAGGGGAAATAGACAAAATCGCCAAAGTGTAAAATATCTTTACACTTTGGCGTTTTTGTCTATACAGAAGGAAAAATGTGTCAGTTGTGAAACTGGAAAGAAATGCCTAAAATAGAGGAACGAAAGGGAAAGGAGCTGAGGAGATGGCGAATGAAATACTTGCAGTCAAGCTGTGTGAGCTGGATCGGAAAGTTGGAGAACTGCACGGCAGGATTGAACAGAGTGAAACAGTGCCCCATGAACAGCTGAGACAGGAGATACAGCATCTCCGGATAAGCTGTAAGAGTAACGATCAGATGCTCAGAAACAACCTGAAATTTTCCAGGGCACAGGCAGTTCAGAAGCTTTCGGAAGCCTATTCTGAGATCGTGCAGATTGTCAGGGAGACCAAGAACAGCATGAAATATCCGGACTGGGACAGCTTTCAGAGAGAGACATCGGCGGAAGAGAAAATTCTTCTGGCAGAATATGCGCTTGATTTTGCTATGCAGGCGGCAGATCATGCATTGTTGATTTCCATGGAAGCAATTGATGCGCAGATGACGCAGCAGGAGCTGGAAGCAAGCGATCCGGGAAAGAACTAAGATGCTATAAATACAGTATAATGCAGAAGAAAGGAGCTTTATATGAAAGAGGTAAAATCACCGAGAAAACCGCTGATCTACTACTATGGGATCGCGATTCTGATTATTTTTATGTTTAATCTGATCGTGTCACCTCTGCTGATGAAACAGCAGGTTACAGAGGTAGATTACGGTACCTTTATGAGTATGATCAATGACAAAAACATCGGAAAAGTAGAGATTGATGACGATGAGATTCTGTTTACCGACAAGGATAACCAGAAAATCTATCAGACAGGGGCGATGGAAGATCCAACGCTGACTCAGAGATTGTATGACTGCGGTGCCACATTTACAAAAGAGGTAGAAGAAACCATGTCTCCGTTGCTCAGTACCCTGCTGACAGTGATCTTTCCGCTGCTGATTTTTATCGGCCTGGGGCAGTATATGAGCAAAAAGCTCATTGAGCAGGCAGGCGGAAAAAATGCCATGAGTTTCGGCATAGGTAAAAGCAATGCCAAGGTTTATGTGCAGTCTACCGAAGGCATCCATTTCAATGACGTGGCCGGTGAAGATGAGGCAAAGGAAAGCCTGAAGGAGATCGTGGATTATCTTCATAATCCGAAGAAATATACTGATGTGGGCGCGTCCATGCCCAAGGGTATTCTGCTTGTGGGTCCTCCCGGAACAGGTAAAACCATGCTGGCCAAAGCCGTAGCAGGTGAGGCAAATGTCCCGTTTTTCTCCATTTCCGGTTCCGAGTTCGTGGAAATGTTCGTCGGTATGGGAGCTTCTAAAGTCAGGGATCTGTTTAGACAGGCGAAAGAAAAAGCCCCCTGCATCGTTTTTATCGATGAGATTGATGCAATCGGCAAAAAGAGAGACGGTCAGATGGGCGGCAATGACGAGCGTGAGCAGACGCTGAACCAGCTGCTGACCGAGATGGATGGCTTTGAGGGCAACAACGGAGTCATGATCCTGGCAGCTACCAACCGCCCGGAGTCCCTGGATCCGGCGCTGACAAGACCGGGGCGTTTTGACCGCCGTGTTCCGGTGGAACTGCCTGATCTGCAGGGACGTGAGGCGATTCTGAAAGTACATGCCAAAAAGATTAAAGTAGCGGATGATGTTAATTTCCACACGATCGCCAGAATGGCATCCGGTGCATCCGGTGCGGAGCTGGCCAATATAATTAATGAGGCAGCATTACGTGCAGTGCGTGATAATCGGACTGTAGTCAATGAAGCGGATCTGGAGGAGAGCATCGAGACAGTTATCGCAGGATATCAGAAGAAGAATGCAGTTCTCTCAGACCATGAAAAGCAGGTCGTTTCCTATCATGAAATCGGCCACGCACTGGTAGCCGCCATGCAGAGTCATTCTGCACCGGTGCAGAAGATTACGATTATTCCGCGTACTTCCGGTGCTCTGGGTTACACGATGCAGGTGGAGTCGGGAGATAAATATCTGATGACAAAGCAGGAGCTGGAAAACAAGATTGCCACATTTACCGGAGGCCGTGCGGCAGAAGAAGTGGTGTTTGGAGAGATCACTACGGGCGCATCGAATGATATCGAGCAGGCAACGAAACTGGCCAGGGGCATGATTACCCGCTATGGAATGAGCGAGAAATTTGATATGGTGGCGATGGAGACTGTCACAAATCAGTATCTGGGCGGCGATGCTTCTCTGGCATGCTCGGCTGATACGCAGAATACGATTGACCGTCTGGTAGTGGCGCTGGTGCGAGAACAGCATGAAAAGGCGAAAAAGATCCTGGAGGAGAACAGGGCAAAGCTTGATGAGCTGGCACAGTATCTGTATGAGAAAGAGACAATTACCGGGGATGAGTTTATGGAGATTTTGAACCGGGAAGGAGGAGGGAAGGCATGAGAAGATATTGGAATTTCGACTGGCTGGAACTGATTGAAGGAATTTTGCTGCTTTTGCTTGGCATTGTCAGTCTGATGAAGCCTGGCACAGCTCTGACAGGGGTGGTCATGATTTACGGCCTGATTGCCGTGATCACGGGGATCGGAGACATTATATTCTTTGCAAAAGTAAATCAGTATACAGGCGTAGGCCCTACGATTTCATTGGCAGCGGGGATTATGAGCGTGATGGCAGGTGTAATGCTTCTGGTGCATCCGGGAGCAGGTGCCTGGATACTGACGCTGCTGATCCCGATCTGGTTTATCGCCCATTGTATCTCTAAGCTGACAAGACTGCCTGTGATCAGAATGTTTGAAGGCAAAACAGCTTATTATTTCAGCATGATTGTAAATATTATCGGTCTGGTGCTGGGCTGTCTGATGATCTTTAAGCCGTGGATTACGCTGCTGTCTGTAGATTGGATCATCGGCATTTATCTGATTATGCTTGGTATTGACAGCATCATCATGGCATTTGAGAGCAGAAAGAATATCTGGTAAACAAAAGGAGGAAACAGTTTGCTGAAGCTTCTAAAGAAAATGCGGAAAAAAGAGTGGGAAATGGCAGGGCTCTGCATACTGCTGATCCTAGGACAAATTTATTTTGATCTAAAGCTTCCGGATTATATGAGCAGCCTGACTGTGCTGATCGAGACGCCGGGAAGTACGGTGGCAGATGTGGCCCGTACAGGAGTAGATATGCTGGGCTGCACGCTGGCCAGCGCCGTGTTCAGTATTCTGTGCGGGTTTCTGGCGGCTCAGGTAGCTGCCGGTTTCAGCTATACCACGGGAGAGGCGGTATTTCACAAGGTGGCAGATTTCGGACAGGAGCAGATGCAGAAGTTTTCTGTGCCAAGTCTGATTAACCGCACCACCAATGATATCACGCAGATTCAGATGCTGCTGGCTATGGGACTGCAGATCATGATCAAAGCGCCGGTAATGGCAGTGTGGGCTATTATTAAAATTATCAATAAGAGCTGGACGCTGTCAGCGATTACAGCCGGTTTTGTTGTGGCTCTGCTGGCAGTCATGCTGATTATTATTGTCACAATTCTGCCAAGAGTAAAACGGGTGCAGAAACTGACAGATAATATCAACCGGATTTCGAGGGAAAACCTGACAGGTATCAATGTGGTGCATGCGTTCAATGCAGAAGAATACCAGCAGGATAAATTTAGAGAAGCCAATGATGTGCTGATGAATACACAGCTGTTCAACCAGAGAGCCATGGCGGTTCTGATGCCTACGGTGACGTTCACCATGAATGCGCTGGCGCTGGTAATCTACTGGGTAGGCGCGGCAATTGTAAATAATACGCCGGCAGCGGATATGATGGGGCGTGTTGCTGCTTTCGGAAATGTTGTGGTATTTGGCACATATGCGACCTACGTGATTATGTCAATTATGATGATGGTCATGATTATTATGCTGCTGCCGTATGCACAGGTTTCCGCGGACCGTATCAATGAGGTGCTGGATACGCAGGTGAATCTGAAGGAAGGCTCAGCCATGGAAGGATCTGAGCAGGGAACAGTGGAATTCAAGGATGTATCTTTTGTTTATCCGACTTCTTCCAGAGAAGCACTTGAACATATCAGTTTTAAGGTCAATAAGGGCGAGACGATTGCCTTTATCGGAGCGACAGGCAGCGGCAAGACGACGCTGATGAGCCTGGCGGTCAGATTTTATGATGCTACATCCGGACAGGTGCTGATTGATGGAAAAGATATCCGGGAGTACAGCTTTGACGCGCTGTATGACAAGCTTGGCTATGTGACGCAGAAGGCGGTGCTGTTTGCCGGCGATATCCGGGAAAATGTTCTGTTTGGAGAGAGCAGTGCGCCGCAGACAGATGAGACGGTGAAAGAAGCGATTGATCTGGCACAGGCTGCAGAATTTGTAGAAAAGCTGCCCGAGGGGATCCATGCGCCGATCACAGAGGGCGGCACCAATGTATCCGGCGGACAGAAACAGAGGCTGTCTATTGCAAGGGCGCTGGCGAGAAAGCCGGAGATCCTGATCTTCGATGCTTCGTTTTCTGCACTGGATTATAAGACGGATGCCATGCTGCGCAGAGGGCTTCGGGAGAAACTGAAGGAAACGACCTGTATGATTGTGGCTCAGCGTATCGGAACGATCCGTCATGCAGATAAGATTGTGGTTCTGGATGAGGGCAGAGCAGTGGGAATGGGAACGCATGAGGAACTGATGAAGAACTGCCCGGTTTACCGGGAGATCGCCATGTCGCAGCTTTCAGCCGAAGAGCTGGGCGAATAGGGGGTGAGACAGATGAATCCAGGAAAAAGAATGGGCCACGGAATGCAGGTACCGGAAAAAAGTAAAAGAGGCCTAAAGGGAGTTTTGTGTGAACTGTTTACCTATTCGGAGAATCTGAAAGTTCCCATGCTGATTGCCATGGTGCTGGCGGCAGCGGGGGCTGTGCTGACAATTATAGGACCCAGTCAGCTGCGCAGGATTACTGACCTGATTGCGGAAGGACTGCTGACAGGGATTGACATAAAGGCGATTGGAAAGATCGGCGTAATCTTACTGGTATTGTATCTTTGCAGTGGAGTTTTCACATATATTGAACATTTTATCATGGCAACGATTACATTGAAGCTTTCGAGAAAGATGCGGCAGGATCTGTCAGACAAGATCAACCGTGTGCCAATGGAATGCTTCGGAAGAATCTCCTATGGTGATATTTTAAGCCGCGTCACGAATGATGTGAGTACGCTGCAGCAGGCACTTTCCAACAGTCTGCCGTCTATCATCACGGCGATTGCACAGTTTGCAGGCTGTCTGATCATGATGTTTGTGACAGAGTGGCGGATGGCGCTGGCGGCTATCGGTGTGACGATTTTGGGATTTGTTCTGATGGCAGTGATTATGCGCAAATCGCAGAAATACTTTATTGCCAGACAGGAAAGCCTGGGGCGCATGAACGGATATATTGAGGAAATGTATTCCGGCCACGGAGTAGTACGGATTTCCAGAGCCAACGAAAAAGTAAAGAAAACATTTGATGAGATGAACCGCCAGGTGTATGACGCTAACAGAAAGAGTCAGTTCCTTTCCGGTATTATGCAGCCGTTGATGAATGTGGCAGGCAATCTGGGATATGTGGTGGTCTGTGTGCTGGGTGCTGCGCTGGTACTTGACGGGCAGATTACATTCGGAGTGATTACTGCTTTTATCATGTATGTGCGGCTGTTTACTTCTCCGCTCGGAACGCTGGCGCAGGGCATGACGCAGATGCAGAGCGCAGCGGCGGCAGGGGATCGTGTGTTTGATTTCCTGCAGGAGAAAGAGTTGGAGGATGAGAGTGCCAAGACAAAACACCTGACGGATGTGAAAGGAGAGGTAGAATTTTCACATGTCAGATTCAGCTATCCGGATCATCCGGACAAAGTCATCATCAAGGATTTTTCCGCCCATGTAAAACCGGGACAAAAAGTAGCGATTGTAGGGCCGACGGGTGCCGGAAAGACGACAATGGTTAATCTGCTGATGCGTTTCTATGAGATCAACAGCGGAGACATCAAAATCGATGGAGTTTCCACGTCGGAACTGACTAGGGAGAATGTACACAGCCTTTTTGGCATGGTGCTGCAGGATACCTGGCTGATTGAAGGAACGGTGCGTGAAAATCTGGTCTACAACCGGACCGGTGTGACAGATGAGGAACTGGAGCGCGCCTGCCGTGCCTGTGGGATCTATCATTTCATTGAGACGCTTCCCGATGGATTTGACACTGTGCTTGGCGAGCGGGTGAGCATTTCAGCGGGGCAGAAGCAGCTGTTTACAATTGCCAGGGCCATGATCCAGAACAGCCCCATGCTGATCCTGGATGAAGCTACGAGTTCTGTGGATACCAGAACAGAGCTGATTACGCAGAAGGCGATGGACCGCCTGACAGAGAAGAGAACGAGTTTTGTCATCGCGCACAGACTTTCTACTATTAAGAATGCAGATCTGATTCTGGTTATGAAAGACGGAGACATTATTGAGCAGGGCAACCATGAGACGCTGCTGGCCAAGGGCGGATTTTATGCGGATCTGTATAACAGCCAGTTTGAACAGAAATAAGAAAGGAGCAGGGCGATGAAATCCATAGCGATAGAGAGACAGTTTGGAAGCGGCGGCAGAGAGACAGGGATCAGAGCGGCAGAGCTGGCAGGGATCCCCTATTATGACACGGAGCTGATTAAGAAGGCGGCTGCCGCACAGGGCGTTGCGGTGGATATGCTGGAGTATTTTGATGAGAAAAGGAGCGGAAGCTTTCTGTATGATGTGGCAAGTTATATGAATTATGCCAGCGGCGGCGGTCATGACAGGGTGCATGAACTGTTCTGCGGGATGCAGAAGACGATCCGCGATCTGGAAAAACAGGGACCGGCGGTTTTTATCGGCCGCTGTACGACGGAGCTTCTGAAAGACAGAAATGCGCTGAGAGTATACATTTATTCTTCAGATCAGGAAGAGCGAGCTGCGCGGATTATGAGCACCGAACATGTAACGGAGTATCAGGCCAGACAGATGATGGAGAAGAAAGATAAAGAGCGGAAAAATTATTTTAAATACTGGACCCAGAAGGACTGGGCTGACCGCAATAATTACGATCTGGAGCTGAACACAGCGGGCATTTCCACAAAGGAATGTGCAAAAATCCTGGTTGCAGCGATACAGTAATGCGACGGCTGTTCAAAGCAGAGTGCCACTGCAGGAAATGGCAGCCATCTACGGCAGACGGCTGTGAACAGTGAGCCAAATGGCATCGTACAGTCTTGCATAGCCGGATCAATTTTGGAAAATCTGAAATGAGAAGTGTAAAAAGCGCATACAGAGCGGGAAAACTGCTGCGGAATGGGCGGAATGTCTCGGAAAGAAATTTCTGGGACTGCTGTCCATTCTGCAGCAGTTTTTTATTTTCTTTCACAGGAGATTGCGCCCTGTGAAAGAAAAAGCCTCCGAATTGCATACACAGTCTGCTATTTGAAAATTGCTTTAGAATATGATAACATTTGTTAATAGCAGCCTGAAAAGGGATATGTTAAAATCTGACCAAATCAGGGAAATTCCCCGTTTTATTATTTGAAATTGCATTCTTTAGGAAAAATACAGAAAAGAGAATAGGAAGATGCTGTATAGAAAAAGAAAAATGAATTCACTGAAAAGCAAGCTTTTTCAGATTATTATGTTCGGAACAGTGATTAGCATCCTGATTAGTTTTTTGCTGTCTTTTGTTACGATTTCCTCTGTAGAAAAAAATCAGATACAGAAATCGATGCAGTTTTCCCTGCATCAGATCAGTACAAGCCTGGATCAGGAGTACATGAAGCTTGTAAACATTATGCAGAATTTAGAACCGCAGGGAAGCATCGGAAGAGTAGTGACAGAATGTCTGAAGCAAAATGAAAGCTATGAAAAAAGAGTACAGCGATATCATGTTCAGGAACAGCTTGCTGATTTTTTATTTACAAATCTGAATGTCCGGCGTGTCTTATACGAAGATGAGAAAAGTAAAAAAGTGCTGTTTTCCGGGGGAAGTACTTACGGACAGGTATCAGATCAGAAGAAAAGATTGAAGAAGGTTGGAGATAATCTGTTTTATGCAATAGAAAATAACAGAAATAAGTATCAGACGCAATATCTGATTTCTATGGAAAAACAGGCGCAGAAGTTTGGGGAGAGCGAGCTTGAAATTTATTTGGAAGTACAGCAGGATGATCTGGCAACAGCAGAGTATAAATTACTTCAATTAAACGAAAATATGGAAATTCTTTATTCGGAAGCGGATGAGCTTCCGGCAGGAGAAACTCTGCAGTCTGCATGGTCAGAAGAAGAGGATGAAAACAGTTTCTGTGAAAAAAACTATTATTTTTTGATGGAAAAAAGCAGAATGGGTTTTTATTATGCTCTGGCTGTACCGTTATCTGTATATAATCATGAAAGTGAAGAATGGCAGAAACGCAGTATTTTTATTCTGGCGATTACTCTGGCGTTGTTTTACAGTATTGTTCTTATTATTTATCGTATGATAGGAAAACCAATTGAAAAATTAAAGTATGAGATAGAAGAAACAGGAAAAGGGAAATTTGAAGCAGTAGAAGAAGATATTGGAATCGAGGAATTTAATCAGATTCTGACGACGATCAGTCAGATGAGAGAAAATATCAGAGAGCTTCAGGAACAGGAGAGAAGGGGATACGAACTGAGAAAGAAGGCAGAAATGGAAAAGCTAATGTATCAGATTAATCCTCACTTTGTGTTAAATACACTCTATTCAATGGATGGCGCAGCGGGACGGGAATCTGAGGATTCGGGAGTTTGTACATGATCTTACGGTTATTCTTTCTTATAATTTAGGGAAGGAAACCAGGAGCAGTACCTTGCGCACAGAAGTGGAGATTGCCAGAAAATATATAGAAATTCAGAAGCAGCGTTATGATTTTGAAGCGTTTCTTCAGGTAGAAGAAGGCAGCTATCTTGATATACCGACGATTCATATGCTGTTGCAGCCGTTGATTGAAAATGCACTGCAGCATGGACTGGGGGATCGAGGGCGTCTGGAAGTATGGATTTTTGAGGATGAGCTTCGGGAATATGCAGGGATTATTGTGCGGGACTATGGAAGCGGTTTAAGCCGGGAGGATTACAGGCGGATCAATCAGCCACTGGGGATGGAAACGGACAACACGAAAAAAGCGGGAATAGGTTTTCGTTATGTTCGCTATATGCTGGAGTCTTTTTACGGAGAAAAAGCAGTCCTGAATGTGAACAGCATGAAAGGAAGAGGTACAAAGATCAGTATTCTGATTCCGCTTGGAGAGGAAGAGATTCGGCTGAAAAAATGCTAGAAATGAAAAAGGGTGAGAAAAGATGATCAGAGTTTTAGTTGTAGATGACGATAAACTGGCGAGGCAGGGAATTATAGCGCTTCTTCCCTGGGCCAGTTATCAGATGGATGTCATCGGAGATGTACAAAACGGCAGAGAAGCTTTGCGTTTTATACAGGAACATGATACAGATTTGGTTTTTGTCGATATTGATATGCCGGAGATGGACGGCATTGAATTTATGGAGCAGTGCAGTGTCCAGAGGCCGGAGATCCGTTTTGTGATACTGACATTTTATGAAGAGTTTTCTTATGCACAGTCTGCGATCCGGCTTGGGTGTCTGGAATATATTTCAAAGGCTTCCCTGGAATTTACGGATGGGGATATTTTACTGGAACGTATTGAAAAAAAATACAGAGAACGGAACCGGGGGATGGAGTGCAGCAAAAATAAAGACGAAAAAGTATGGCAGAACTTAAAGGAACAGTGGAATAGTCTGTGGTGGATGTTTGATACCATCTTTTATGAAGAACTGATGAAAGCTACAAAAGAATGCCAGCCAGAGCTGCGTATCCTGGAGCGGCTGATGGTAAAGTGTATTGAAAAAGTGGACGCCAAACTGGAATGTCATGAAACCGATATTCCATGGTTTAAATCCAGTGAGGAAGTTCTTGAATGGGTGGAGCAGATGCGCAGAGAATACAGCAGTTATGTATCGGATAAAAACGAGTTTGGGAGCATGATGAAGGCGGCCCGACGAATTGAGCGTACATTCACTGAGCCGCTGCATGCGTCTGAAGTGGCTGCGGAGATTGGAATGAGCCGCAGCTGCTTTAGCATGAAATTTAAAAAATATACGGGTGTTACATTTGGAGATTTTGTTTCCAAGCTCAGGATTGGAAAAGCGGAAGAACTGCTTTTAAATACACAGCTTAGCCTGACAGAAATTGCAGAAAAAAGCGGATATGAGGACGTTTACTATTTTAGCCGTGTATTCCGGGAAAAAATGCAGTGCAGTCCGGCAGAATACAGAAGGACAGGGGGGTTGAGATGAGGAAAGAAAAACTGACGGTTGTTTGCCTGGGAATGATAATTCTGGCTGTTAGTTTATTCGGAGCAGGGATGCGTACGCAAACAGTGAAAAATGAGGTGCCAAGAGAATTACATATCGGTGTGACAGTGGAGGAAAATACGTATTTTCCAGAAGGCGAAACCATGAGTGACAATCAGCTTCTGGATCTGATACGCGAAGAGCTTGGCATCTGTATTGAGTATGACTGGGTTTATTCACCGGAAGAATTTAACCGTATCATAGATATGCACATTGCGTGTGATGCATTGCCTGATGCGTTAATGGTGAATGAACAGCAGTATCTTCAGATGCTGGAGTACGGGCAGCTTCAGCCTGTTACAGAACTGTATGAGCAGAAGGTTTCTGAACAGGTGAAGGCATTTGTAAAAAGCGGAGGAGATGAGATGCTGGAAGCGGTGAAGCGGAATGGCGAGATGATGGCAATTCCATTTCCGAATTTGATAGCAAGTAATGTCAATGTGATGTGGATACGCCAGGACTGGCTGGATCAGCTGGGACTTGAGGCACCGAAGACGATAGAAGAAGTGATTAATGTAAGTAGGCAGTTTGTAGAAAAACAAATGGGAGGCGATGGCACAATAGGAATTCTTGGACCGGGAATAGATGATTCGCTGACTGCGGTAGGAAAATGCTGTTTCGGGCTGGGACCGTTTTTTTCTGCTTTTCACGCATATCCCGGTTACTGGATTACAAATGATAGCGGAGAACTGGTATATGGATCCGTGCAGAAAGAGGCGAGACAGGCATTAGAGGTACTGGCCGGGCTATATCAGGCGGGGATTCTGGATCCGGAGATATTTCTTCGGGAAAATATACAGGATGTGCTGGACGAAGGGAAGGTAGGGATCTTTTTCGGACCGTGGTGGGCAGCAGAAAAACTGGAGCAGGATATGATTGCCCATAAAAGCAAATGGGAGGCATATGGCGCACCGCTGGACGCAGAAGGGGAATATATCTGTACGATGCCATCGAGTATAAATCAGTATTTGGTGATCAACAAAAAATGCGAAGATCCGGAAAGCGTCATAGAAGTATTGAATTATGGCCTTCAGCTGGAATATGGATGGCGGTGGGAGGAACGGCAGAAAGGGGTAAGCATGAAGGCATATCCGTTCGGCTGGGAACACGATTTTGCCAATGAACTTGAGTACACATGGGAGGTATTGAATGATGTAATGCAGGGGAAGGAGAAGAAAATCAGTTATTCCGGACATAAAAATCTGCAAAGTGATATAGATAGTTTAAAAGAATTAAATCAATATCCGTATGATCAATTTGGGATAGAAGATTACAGAGAAGATAAGAAAGACAGCTTTATTCGACTTTTTGGGATCCTGCATGGAGTTGCACCGATTGCCGGGCAGGATTATCATGCTGTTTACAGTGAGGAACAGAAAATCTCAGATTCCGGGAAAAGGACAAGGAAAATGTTAAAAATACTGGAAGATGAGACATATGCCAAAATAATTCTCGGGCAGGAGCCTATTGAGGCGTTTGATGAATTTGTCACGGTATGGGAGACAACCAGGGAAGGATTGGATTATTGATGCGGCGAGTGAAAACAATTTTTAAATAATGGCAGGTAATAACAAATAATTAAAAAAAGAAGAGACAAATCTCCATGGCAGTTATTGTGCAAAATGGTAAAATATTCATATAAAAACAAGGAGGGTTTGTACAATATGAAGATTGATACAAAGAAAAAGGCAGTAGCTGCTTTGGCAACATTGGGTATGGTCATGGGAAGCGCAAATATGGCTTTCGCAGGAGCGGGAAATCCGGAGGCTGAATTACAGGAAGGCGGAGTCTGGTATGAGCTGAAGGTCGGCACTTTCTGTGACAGTGATGGAGACGGAATCGGAGATTTTAAGGGCGCAGAGAAAAAACTTGACTATCTGGAAGAACTTGGAGTGACCGGCATCTGGATGCAGCCGATCAATAAATCAAACCGTTCCCCATACAGTACAATTGATTATTATGGACTGAATCCTGATTATGGAACAATGGAGGAGCTGAAATCTTTCCTTGCTACAGCAGAGGAAAAGGGAATTCGGGTCGTGATGGATCTGGTAATCAATCACTGTGCATACAATAACCCGTGGTTTGAGGCTGCACTGGAAGGACCGGTTCTGGAAGACGGAAGCAAGAACAAATATTTTGATTGGTTCAATTTTGTTCCCAAGGACGCAGATTTTGTAGATAAAACTGCGCTTGAGATTCAGGAAGAGAGAAATGCATATAAAGAAGAACACGGAAATCTGGATGGCTGGACAGAACAGTATCCGATGACAGGCGGAACATATTCCGGAGACAATGCAAATGGAAGATTTGAATCTGTATGGTGGACAACGGATCAGCTGGCGGAAGATTCTCCGTATTATGGAAAAGAGTTTGATTATACATGGATCGATATTTTCCAGGACAATGTGCCGGATCTGAATTTTGATAATCCGGAAGTACGGCAGGAATTTGTTGAAGTTGCAAACTTCTGGCTGGATCTTGGATTTGACGGCTTCCGGCTTGACGCAGCACGTCATATTTTCGGAGATTACCTGTCCAATATCTACAGCGATGAAATTTTTGAGAAAAACATGGATTTCTGGCGTGAGTTCAGCGAGGGTGTCCATGCAGAACATCCGGATGCATATCTGATTGCAGAAGTATGGGATAAAGATACCAGTCACATGGTTCCGTTCATTGAAGGCGGATATCTGGACAGCCTTTATAACTTTAACCTGAGCGGAAAAATGCTGAGCGCTGCAAAAAATGAGTCTACCGCTTATGAGTATGTAGAGGGCGAGGATGCTCTGACAGATACAGACAGTGATGACCTGAATATTGCAGAAGATCTGGTTGAATATTATGATCTGTGTAACGAGGTTTCCGATGGTAAATTTATTGATTGCCCGTTCCTGGCAAATCATGACCAGGCGCGTGTGATGAGTCAGCTGGAAGGAAACAAGGATCATGCCCGTACGGCAGCTTCTCTGCTTGCAGCAATGCCTGGCAATGTATTTATGTATTATCAGGAGGAACTTGGCGCAACAGAATATGGAACGATGATGCCTTGGACAGAAGAGCTGGCCTCCGATGATGGTCTTAATGTGGAAGCGGCAGAGGCAGGAGAAAATCCATTATATACATATTACAAAGAGGTTATGAACCTGAAGAAAAATAATGATGTATTAAGAGATGGAGACATTGACGTTTATGAGACCGGTGATCAGGGAGTTGCATCCTTTATTCGTATGACACAGGATGAAAGTGCACTGGTACTGGTGAACCTGACAGGAGAAGTGAAAGAACTGGATCTGGAACCGTCAGAGGTTTACGGAGAATTTACCCAGATCGTGTTCCAGAGTACAGATGATACTCAGAGCAGCATCGATGGAGCACATGTTACAATTAATCCATATTCTCTTCTTGTACTTGAGTAATTACAGAGGAGCATGAATTGAGATAGGCTCCCTTCCGGGCAGACAAGTGTAATAATAAAAACTTGTCGCCTGGGAGGGAGCTTTTTTCTGGTGTCATGAAATATTAAGAATTTCACAATATCAGAAGTCTCCGGCAGGTTCAAGAATGCCCCGCATTCTTGCTGCGAGGTGTGCGTCATGCAGCTGATGTCATATTCAGAAAGCCAGGGATTTGTATTTGAAT
This sequence comes from uncultured Lachnospiraceae bacterium, assembly GCA_934371475.1. Taxonomy (GTDB): domain Bacteria; phylum Bacillota; class Clostridia; order Lachnospirales; family Lachnospiraceae; genus Merdiplasma. The sequence goes on along the minus strand of CAKRNX010000030.1, from coordinate 1,291 downwards.
TAAACACGGGCTGCGTGTATAATATGGAGAGAAAAAGGGGGATACAGCAGTAATGGAGAAAAAAATCATACAGGGGATAGAAACTGTACAGGGTGCGGAGACGACACAGGATACAGAGAAGATACAGGATGCCGAGATCGTGGAGGGAGAGGAGATGCTACAGGATGTAGAACCGTCCCTAGGCGGCAGGGAGCAGCAGGCGGCATATCCGCCTGTGATGGCAAATTTTTTTGCGGAATCAAGACAGTTTGAAGAGCTGATGATGATGTACGAGTGCGCGATACGGGAAGTGCAGACAAAACTGGAGATCCTGGATCGGGAGTTTTCGGTGCGCTACAAGCGCAATCCTATTTCCAGCATTGAAAGCCGGGTCAAAAGCCCCATGAGTATTTACCGCAAACTGCAGAAGCACAATCTGCCGGTCAATGTAAAAAATATTGTGAGGACTCTCAATGATGTGGCCGGGATCCGTGTTATCTGCAATTTTATCGATGATATTTATGATCTGGTCAAGATGGTGGCCAGGCAGGATGATCTGCGCGTGGTGAGCATCAAGGACTATATCCGGCATCCAAAAGAAAACGGATACCGCAGTTATCATATGATTGTAGAGGTGCCGGTATTTTTTTCGAGAGCCAAGCAGATTATGAGGGTAGAGATCCAGATCCGCACGATTGCCATGAATTTCTGGGCAAGCCTGGAACATCAGATCCGCTACAAAAAAGATATTGAAAATATGGACGGGATTGACCAGATCAGCCAGGAACTGTTTGAGGCGGCAGAGATCATTGCACAGACCGACCAGAAGATGCAGGCGATTAAAAATAAAATTGATGAAGTGACGGAGATTTCTGTGTGACAGCAGATGTGAGAGGACTCTTTGACAGCGCAGGTGACGGCTGTTTGAGAATACGAAATTACTGTTCACATATTGGTCATAATACTGTGTTAGAGTGTGTTAAGCTTGAACACAGTCACGGAGCGACTGCGTTCATGAGCAACAGCGAAAGCGGATTGCGAATGTCCGCTTTATGATTTTACGGATTTTTTCAGATGTGCTTCAGGATAGGAAAACAAACGCCGGAACAGGTGATAACAGGAAACGGGGAGGATGAAATCTATGGACAAACTGAAAATTCTTGTGGTAGATGATGAGAGCCGGATGCGCAAGCTGGTTCGGGATTTTCTTGTGAAAAAAGATTTTGAGGTGATGGAGGCCGGAGACGGTGCGGAGGCCATTGATTTGTTTTTCAATACAAAGGACATTGCACTGATCATCCTGGACGTGATG
>CAKRNX010000029.1 GCA_934371475.1 uncultured Lachnospiraceae bacterium | reverse complement strand
AGATAATCTGCTGAATAAAGATATTATTATTGAGATACTGCAGAAGGTGCGATGTGTGCTTTTTCCCGGATTTTTCGAGCTGAAGCATTTAAACAGTCAGTCAATCGAATACCATCTGGGCGAGATGCTGGAGGATATCCAGTTTAAGCTGAAAAAGCAGGTAATCAAAGCACTGCAGCACAAGGAAGAGGGCTGTCAGGATGATACAGATTCCTCGGAGGAGAAAGCAGAAGAGATTGTCAATTCATTCCTGCAGAGGCTTCCGGCATTGAGAGAAATTTTGGCGACAGATGTGCAGGCTGCATACGATGGAGACCCGGCTGCATTTAACACAGATGAGGTCATTATCTCATATCCGGGTCTGCTGGCTATCAGTGTAAATAGGATTGCACATGAGCTGCACCTGCTTGGCGTACCGCTGATTCCCAGGATCATGACAGAGTATGCGCACAGCCGAACCGGTATTGATATCCATCCGGGGGCGACGATCGGCAGTTATTTCTTCATCGACCACGGTACGGGCGTGGTAGTAGGTGAAACAACGACGATCGGCAATGGCGTGAAGATTTACCAGGGTGTGACGCTCGGAGCACTCTCTACGAGGGGCGGACAGTCTCTGCGGCATACAAAGCGTCATCCCACGCTGGAGGATAATGTAACCGTTTATTCCGGCGCATCTATTCTGGGAGGAGAAACTGTGATTGGCGAGGGTGCTGTCATAGGCTCCAATGCGTTTATTACTTCTTCAGTACCCAGGGGCGTGCGTGTCAGCATCAAAAATCCGGAACTGCAGTTTAAGGATCGCAACGGCAGCGCAGATCTGAAGATGACGGAACTTGGGCAGGAAGGCTTCCTGAAATGGAAAGAATAATACCTGTCCAAAGCATTCCTGAACATTAACTATGGAGCATGCCGTGGGAAACGCCTGCAGGTATGTGCTTTACCGGGAGGAGACAGATGGAAAAAGAAGAACTGGAAAAGCGGAAGATAAAACAGGACTCAGAAAAGAGCGGTACGGACAGCAATGATTCAGAGCAGTCCGAGAAATTTCAGGTAAGTGAGAACTGGGCTCATGAAATCATAGAAGACATGGATGATTTTATCGAATCTCAGGGGATTTATCTGAGGCAGTGACCACCACAGAACAGAATATGATGCCGGCAGACAGCAAAGATACAATGTGCCAGGAAATGTATGGCTTGCAAAGACCATGCGGCCGGGCACATTTTTATGTCGCAGACAGGCGGGGGAAGAAGCATTTTTACGCACCTCGCAGCAAGAATGCCGGGGCATTCTTGAATTTTAAAACAGAATAAATAAAACAGAAAGATAAAAGGAGTCTGAGAAATCGTGGAAGAAATGATTCTGGCATCCGGATCTCCAAGGAGGAGTGAACTTCTGGCACAGATCGGGATCCCGTTTCGAGTAGTCAAGAGCAATGCGCCGGAGATAATTACAAAAAAAGATCCGGCGGAGATAGTAGAAGAACTGTCGGCGCAGAAAGCGGCAGCAGTGGCGGAGAGTGTGCAAAACGGTATCATTCTCGGAGCGGATACCATCGTCACGATTGACGGGGAAATACTTGGAAAACCGGCAGACAGGCGGGCGGCAGCAGGGATGTTAAAGCAGCTTTCCGGGAGAGCGCATGCTGTGTTTACCGGAGTAACGCTGATCCGAAAGAAAGACGGAAAAGAGCAGGCACGCCGCAATTTTTACCGGAAAACACTGGTGTACGTACATGAAATGAGTGAGCAGGAGATGAATGCCTATCTGGATACCGGAGACGGCGCGGACAAAGCAGGCAGTTACGGTATTCAGGGACCATTTGCAGCCTACATTGACAGGATCGAAGGGGATTACAACAATGTGGTAGGTCTGCCGATTGCTGCAGTTTATCAGGAGCTGAAAGATTTTTGATTTCACAGGAAATGGTGTTTTGTGAAATCAATTCTCCGGCAAGGCGCACATTGTCTGGTGGACAATGTGCGCTCTTTTAATATGTGACTTTTACAAGAAACAGTCCATGAGGAGGAACTACGGGGCCGGAAGTGGAGCGATCCAGGCTTTCCAGGATGGAAGGGATATCCTCCGGGGATTTCTGATGATGTCCGATCTCCAGCAGTGTGCCGGTGAGAATGCGCACCATATGGTAGAGAAATCCGCTGCCGCAGAAACTGATCGTGAGAAACTGGCCGTTCTGTGTAAAATCAATGGAATAAATGGTACGGATGGTAGATTTTTTTATTTTTTTATTTCCGCAGAAGCTCATAAAATCATGCGTGCCGACAAGGAGCGATGCTGCCTCGCGCATGGCTGCAAGATCCAGAGGTTCCGGGACATGGAGCGCATAGCGGCGGGCAAACACATCGGCAGCTGCGCCGGTATCAATGCGGTAATCATACTGCTTGCTGCGTGCCAGCAGGCGTGCATGGAAGCGGTCAGGTTTCAGATCGCAGGAGATGGCGCGGATATCCTCCGGAAGATAGCGGTTAATGAGAGGCAGCAGTTCACTGGCAGAAAAACGGTCGTATTCTGCCGGGATGCGGAAACTGGCGGTCTGTCCCAGCGCGTGTACGCCGGCATCCGTTCTGCCGGAACCTGCGATTTCTACAGGAGTTTCATAGAGACGGACAAGAAGCGTCTCCAGCTTTTCCTGAATCGTGTTGGGTGTGTTGCCCTGTTTCTGCCAGCCATTATAGCGGCTGCCGTCATATTGGAGAGTCAGACAGTAAGTTGACATATACATGTTTCCTTTCATGAAGATAATATAGACAGTCTTGGGAACGGACTGTGAAGAACCGTTTGATTTATCGTAACATATTTTGAGAGATTTGACAGCAGGAATGCCGGGGCATTCTTGAATTTTCCCTTATTCGGGCGAAATCTCCCACAAACTGGAACTCGCAGCTCACAAAAAGCCTTTTTCAAACACGCTCTGGGCGAAAAATGCAGAAAATAATGATGGAGTAAAATGATTATGGAGAGAGAAGAACGAGAAAAACTGGAAGAAGAGCTGCTGCAATATCCGATTATGCAGTTCGCATATTTGAAAACAGAGAAGATTTCATTCCTGCAGAGAGTCAGGGAGGTCTGTAAAAATGAATGTCCCCGTTACGGGACATCCTGGTCCTGCCCGCCCGCTGTGGGAACCGTGGAAGAGTGCAGGGAACGATGTGCGGCTTATCCGGATGTATTTGTATTTTCTACTATTGCAGAAGTGAATGATGAGACAAATATGGAAGAGACGCTGGCTACAAGGGCGGAACATGAAGAAATCACACATGGCGTCAGTGATATATTCAGGAAATATTATGGGGAGATCCTGACGCTGTCCACGGATTCCTGTGATATCTGCACACACTGTGCCTATCCTGGCAGCCCCTGCCGCCATCCGGAGCTGATGTTTCCCTGTGTGGAGAGCTACGGCATCCTGGTGACGGATCTGGCCGAGATGGGGGAAATGACATTTAATAACGGGGCAAATGTCATTACATGGTTCAGCGTGATCTTCTATAAAGAAAAGTAGGAGAATTTAACCGGATCGAGTAAGTCCCCTGCCTCAATAGCGAAAAGCAATAAGCAGCAGGCGGGAAGGGTGTTCACAGAATAAACACAAAATGAACACAATTTAACCATTGCCTCATCACAAATCCAACAAAAACAGCAGTTATAGTATAGGCATCAACAGAAAAGAACAAAGAAGTTCTCCGGAAAGCCGGAGAGCATTGATTGGATAAAGGAGGCATTCTTATGAAGAAGAAAATTGTTGCTTTATTATTATGTGCTACGGTTGCATGCGGAGGAATTGGAGCTGCACAGCTGCTCAGCTATGCGGATGAAGTAAAATTACAGATTGCAGGTGAGACAGAGGCTGACACAGAAAGCCAGACAGATGCTTCAACAGACAGCCAGACAGCAGTTACCCAGGTCAGCACGGCGGATCTGGTGGATACTTCAAATGACGGAGTGAATTATTCCGGAGTGGCTGACATTGCAGAGAGCGCAATGCCCACGATTGTAGCAATTACAAACAGATCTGTACAGGAAGTGCAGAGTTATTTCCAGGGACGTTCTTTCCAGTATGAGAGTGAGAGCTGCGGTTCCGGTATCATTGTAGGAGAAAATGATGAAGAGCTTCTGATCTGCACAAACAACCATGTAGTAGAAGGAGCAGAGGAGCTGACAGTCAGCTTCATTGACGATACTTCCTGTCAGGCACAGGTAAAAGGTACGGATCCTTCCAATGACCTGGCAGTGGTTGCAGTAAAACTCAGCGATATCAGCCAGGATACGCTGGATCAGATCAAGATTGCTCAGATGGGCAGCTCTGATGATCTGAGAGTCGGTGAACAGGTGGTTGCCATCGGTAATGCACTTGGTTATGGACAGTCTGTTACCACAGGTATTGTCAGTGCAAAAGATCGTTCCATCGATGTGCAGGACGGTACTTCCGCTGTAACTTATGAGAGCCTGATCCAGACAGATGCAGCCATCAACCCCGGCAACAGCGGCGGCGCTCTGTTGAACATGAAAGGCGAGCTGATTGGTATCAACTCTGCAAAAGCTTCTTCCTCAGGCGTGGAAGGTATGGGCTATGCAATTCCTATCTCAAAAGCACAGCCGATCCTGGAAAAACTGATGACAAAAGAGACCAGAAGCAAAGTGGACGAGAGCGAAGCGGCTTACATTGGTATCAGCGGTGAAGCGGTATCTTCAGAAGTGACACAGCTCTACAATGTACCGGCAGGCATCTATGTAATGCAGGTAGCAACAGGCAGCCCGGCAAAAGATGCGGGACTGGAGAAAGGCGATATCATTACAGCCTTTGATGATGTGACAGTCACAAGCATGGATGATCTGAAGAACCGTCTGCAGTATTACAAAGGCGGTGAGACTGTAGAGATGACCGTTCAGTCAGCAGCGGGCGGCGCTTACACAGAAAAGACAGTTACGATTACCCTCGGACTGAAGAGCGATTATCAATAAATTGCAGTGAGTGGACAAGTTCAAGAATGTGCCAGCATTCTTGCTGCAATGAGAAAAGTCAGGAACAATACCTGAATATGAAAAATAAAACAGATCGATTAAAATCGATATAAATGAAAACTCCCTTTTATATTTAATTTGAAAACAGAGGATGCATTTCCGAAAGGAAACAGCACCCTCTGTTTTTTAGAATGTATTAAAAAACATGTCATGCGGCTAAGCCGGTGGTCTTGACTATACTTAAATATTCATATTGATCCACAAAATTTTTTGTTTGAAATTGTATCAACGCTTTTACTTATAATAAGCCCATCTATAACCCCCTGCTTTCTTTTGCTTCCCTCGACATACATTACCTATACATGCCCGATTTATTCCCAGTTCTTTTTCCGCTTCTAATATACTGTCATACACCTTACCCGTATCCAAATTAACAACTGCTTTGGCATTTCTATAATATGATGCACATCGTGGACATCCAGACATCATCCTTGTTCGACTATCAACTTTTGTTTTCCATACATTTGAACATTTCTTGCATTTCCAAAAAATTAACTTATCAGATGCTTTCGTCACTTCTGATGGTAATATTTTATTTCTCGAATAATCCCATTCTTCTAATAACACCATCCTGTCATTTATCTTACACCATGTTTCAAAATCATTAAATCCTGGCAATACCTTCTTGCCACTACAATACGGACATTTAGAATTCTGATTTGTCCTGCTTTGAATATCCATCTGATACTCATGTCCGCATTTCCCAAACCACCACACTTTTTTATTTGCAGAAGGAGCAACCATCATCGGCATTAAATCGCCGTTTTTAGTCGGGTGCCATTCGTCCGCAATTTGTGGAAAAACGGAAGCCAAACTTTTTTCTTTCCTTGTTTTGATATAAGTTGAATATATCTGTCCAGCGTCTCTATCAACATCTATATCTCCATTTATATTAGCTGTCATTTTCAATAATTCATCTATTACTTTTGACAAACTTTTATTAGAACGAACATTATTGCGCACTAAACAGATACAATCATCGTATAATTCAAGTCCCTCTTCCCGAACACGAATCAATAATACATTTTTTTTCTTACATGCTTCATTTTTCTTTAATTCAAATGCATTATCTTTATGCCAATTTCTTCCATCATACTCAATTGCTATATCTAAATGAGGAATATAAATATCTAATTCCATTCCTATTCTCGCTTTATCAGAGTTAACAGCATCTGGAAAATATTTTTTTATATAATAAAAAACAGCTTGCTCTGGAAATGATGTATGATTTTCCTTATCACATATAGGACAACCCGTATGTTGCTTTCCACATCTATTTGAAGGATAACTTTGATATGAATGTCCAAAAGGACATTTCCACCATATTTTCTTATGTGTTCCAACACCTATTTCTGTTGGAGAGACCTCATTCTTTATGTAATCCCATTCATCTAAAATATAAGCATGCGTAGTTGCTAAATCATTGTATCCTTTTAGTAATTTCTGATTTGAGCAATATGGACATGTTGACTTCTTTTCTGATCTCGCTTTATATGATATCACCTGTTCAAATGAATGTCCCTCTTTGCATTTCCACCATATTTTTTTACTGCTCCCAGCAGAAATTTCTTCTGGTTTTATATTATTTTTTTGATAATCCCATTCTTTTAAAGTATCTGGGTGGGTCGTTGCTAAATCATTAAATCCTTTCAATACTTTTTTGGCTGGTACAGAACAATATGGACATCCACACTTTTGTTTCCCGACTCTCAGTGATATTTTCATACTATAAGAATGTCCCAAATTGCACTTCCACCATATTCGTGTATTAAGAGATGATATTTCTTCTGGTAAAACTTCATTTTTCTCATAATCCCATTCAGATAACACTTCTGGATATAACGTCTCAATGTCATTAAAACCTTTTAATGTTCTATGATTTGAACATATTGGACATCCTGTTCCTCTATTTCTAGCACCTACTGTAGCTTCCCATTCATGTCCACATTTACCCAACCACCATACTTTTTTATTACAATTCGCTGTCACTAACTCTGGTCTCAAATTATTATTTTTTAAAGGATGCCACTTTTCTGCAAGCAATGAATTTACATCAAGTAATGACTTTTTCAATTTACATATTTTTTCTATCCGTTGTTCTTCTGATTTCTTTTTTGCCTGACAACCACACGATTTCTTTTTTCCCGATAATAAACGCCACTCTTCTATTGAAATATTCTTATTACCACATTCACAGTCACATAACCAGTATTTTTTTCCATTTACATTTTTATCGAATTTTTGGACTTTCAATTTATCAAAAGTATATCCACATAAGTCATGCTCTACTTTCTTTTTGCTACATGTACATTTTCCTGAAAAATGTTTTATTTGGCTCGCTTGAATATCCTTTTCTAATCCACACTTCTTACACTTACAATGCCACACTCTTGTTTGTTGTCCTGACGGCGTAATTCTATTAGTTGCACGCTTTATTACTATAAAATCTCCAAATTGTTTTCCCGTCAAATCTTCCAATCCAATACTTTTTTTCTTTGAAGATTGACATCCACAGGAAGTTGTATTTCCCGATTTTATATCGCTTGCACGAACATCACACTCATTTCCACATTCACATATGCAATGCCACATCCGCTTATGTTGTCCAGACGGCTGAATCCAATCTGATGCACGATACATAACAGTCAAATACCCTATTTTCTTACCTGTTAAATCTTCAAATGACGGCATTATTTCTCACTCCTTTATAATATTCAAACAACTTCCCTTTCTTTAATAAAAGTTTTTTACTTAGCCAATGCTCTACATCACAAATAAATTTTCATATTACTATTGAAAGATGAACATCTGGTTCCCAGCCTGTCTACTATACGTTTTTTCTCTTACTCACTGTACACCATTTACTATACCATTTTGTAAAAAAAATCCATCAATTTTTGACATTTTGCGATAATTCAACCCAATATCAATTTTGCACAAAAACCTTTTATATATTGATTTTTCTGCACCTAGACCATTTATTTCTCATCTACCACCTGGAAAATGTAGAATTTCAGATAGTAAGATTCGTCCGCAGCCCAGAGGATCGGATGATCACAGGCCTGAGTACGGAATTCTACCTGACGCAGACGGCGGTGAGCGCTGCGGGCAGCCTCGCGGATGGTCTTGGCAAAGAGTTCAGGATCCATAAAGTGAGAGCAGGAGCAGGTGGCCAGGTATCCTCCGTCTTTTACGAGACGAATGCCGCGCAGATTGATTTCACGATAGCCCTTCACGGCATTTTTAATGGAATTGCGGGATTTGGTGAAGGCGGGGGGATCCAGGATCACCACATCGTACTGTTCGCCTTCTTTTTCCAGTTCCGGCAGCAGATCAAAGACATCGGCACAGCGGAAGCTGACGCGGTCCTCCAGGTGATTCAGACGCGCATTTTCCTCGGCCTGGGCGACTCCGAGTTCGGATGCATCCACACCAAGGACGGAGGACGCGCCGGCCATGCCTGCATTCAGTGCAAAAGAACCGGTATGGGTAAAGCAGTCCAGCACCTTTTTGCCGCGGCAGAGGCGTGCAATCGCGGCGCGGTTGTATTTCTGATCCAGGAAAAATCCGGTTTTCTGTCCATCCTCTACATTTACCATGTAGTGGACACCGTTTTCTGTGATTTCCACTTTGGTATCGAACGGTTCTCCGATAAAGCCCTTGGAGCGCTCCATTCCCTCGCGGAGACGTACCTTGGCGTCGCTTCGCTCATAGATGCCGCGGATAGAGATACCGTCTTCAGCCAGCACTTTTTTCAGCGTGTCCAGAATCAGGGGCTTGAGGCGGTCAATGCCAAGTGCCAGGCTTTCTACCACAAGCACATCAGAAAATTTATCAATCACAATGCCGGGAAGAAAATCAGCTTCGCCGAAAATCAGGCGGCAGCAGGATGTGTCTGTCACATCTTTGCGGTACTGCCATGCATTTCGTACACGGCGCTCAATCAGAGTCTGATCTACAGGATGTTCCCGGTGTCTTGACATGAGACGAATCGCAATTTTGGAATTCATATTGATGAATCCATATCCCATAAAATATCCGTCAAAATCATGAACGGTAATGATGTCGCCGTTTTCAAAGCTTCCGGCAATGGTATCGATCTCATTGTCATATACCCACATACCGCCGGCTTTCAGAGTACGGCCTTCTCCTTTTTTTAAAGTAACGATTGTATCGTGCATATTGTTTCCTCCCGGATAATTCGCTGGTCTTAATTGTACATTCAAAACAGTATAGCAAAAATTCAGGCATCAAACAATGGGAAAATGAGCGGAGAATCTGCGCTTCTGTGATATTTGGGAGAAATGCTTCATATGCTGAAAGAAGAACAGGAGGGAAGTGTTATGGCAGAGTATCAGCGTTTTGTTGCATATTTCTATGAATACATAAACGGAAAGAAAGCGGGAAATGCGGGATTTGTACGGGTGGACCGCCGAAATGGCAGATATCGGCTGCATTTGCAGCTGCGCAGGGAAATCTGGCAGCCGCAGCCGCTGGCAATATACGGCTATCGGGAGCAGAGCAGAAGAAATGGAGAAGAGAATAGAGAGGAGAACAAAGCAGAGAACAGAGCGGAAAACGGGCTGAATGAAAGCAGGAGCAAAAAGGAAAAAGCTGATTACTATCACGTGACATATCTGGGAAAAGGATGGCCGCAGGGTGACAGTTTTATTCGGAAACTGGAATTTCAGGATGAAGTAGAAGAAAAAAATAAAGAGAGTCTGACAGGCCTGTGGATACCGGCAGGCGGGGGGCGCTGTTTTATTTCCCACTGGCAGGAAGGGGAAGTGGAGCCGGAGCGCCTGAAGACGCCGGAGGAGCTGCAGAGAGAGAAAGAAGAGCAGAACAGAAATAAAGCGAAAAAAACAGATATTTACAGGGATTACAAGGAAAAGGATACAGAGAAAAAAACGGAAAGTGTGGAGAAAGAGGCGGGGGAAAAAGCAAAAGATGCAGAAAATCGGGAGGCGGATTCGGAGAAAGGGATAGAAACAGGCGCAAAGATAAATATAGAAACAGATGAAAATACAGAAAAGGATGAGGAAAAAAGCGAAAAGAAAACAGCAGGATCAGAAGAGGAGGGAGGGCTGCGGGCGACAGAGGCGGAAATAGAAACAGAGGATGTACAGGCAAATATGGAGGAGAGGAAGATAGAGGAAGTATCTGAGAAAAAGGAAGAAAAAATGACAGGGAAGGAAGACGCAGAGAGCGGAGAGGAGAGGGAGGCGCTGCAGGAAACAGAACAGGATACCTGCACTGGAGATATTGATCAGGAAAATATTCAGGCAAAACATATCAACAAAAATGGACAAGAAGATATCGATAATATAAATCGAATAATATCGATTGATATAGGGGATAATAGAGAAAAGGAAGATCAGATACGCGAGACAAGGTTTGGAACGGGGAGAGAACCGCAGGAGTGTCTGGAAGCAATGCAGCGGGTAAAGGTTGAAAAAGAGACTGAAACGGAAAGCGAATGGCAGCAGCACTGGAATATGCTGAGGCAGCACCATAGGAGATTTCGGCCGTTTGAGGGAGTGCAGGAAGAGGGGCTGATGATCTGTCCGCGTGATGTGATGTGGCTGAGGGAGCAGGGATGGCCGGTTGGGAGAAACAGTTTTATGATGCAGGGATTTGTGCAGTATCATCATCTGCTGCTGTATGATGACGGGAGCAGAGGTTTTTTGCTGGGAGTGCCCGGAAGAGACTGCTGCCAGGAGCGAAAACAGGCGGCAGATTTCGGATTCCCGGAATTTGTACCGGGATATGGCAGACCGGGTTATGGAGGAACTTTTGGCTACTGGTGCCGCAGATTATAAAGTAAACTCTGATCGTAATAATAGAAAACAGGCGGGAGGCATCTCACATCTGGTATAATATCCGCGCCGGGCGGGAATACTGGAGAATGAAGAATATAAAAGAACATGGAAAGTGAGAGATGCGGGAATGGAGCAGGATACAATTAAATTGCTGGAAGAAATTGATCTGGGATGCGAGATGGCTGAAAACAGTTTCCGACAGATCAGAAATTTTGAGATGCCCCAGAAACTGGAACAGCTTCTGGAGAAATATCAGGAAAAACATGAACAGATACAGAAAAAAGCATCGCAGATGCTGGAGGAACACGGAAAACCGGACAAAAATCCGGGACCTGCCGCAGAGGCTATGTCATGGCTGACGACGCAGATTAAAATGATGCGCCGCAATGATCAGACACAGATTGCAAAGCTGATGATGGACGGATGCAATATGGGCATCCAGACTATTGGTGAAAAGATGCGGACGTTTCCGCAGGCATCCAGAGAAGCAGCAGCGCTGGCAGAAAAACTGATGAATACAGAAGAGGATTTTATGTCAGAGGTACGTGCGTTTTTGTAGAGGAAGAAGACTGAAACGGAGTGTAGACTGCGCAGCTCGCAGAAAAGAAGTCGCTGCTGGCGCAGCCTGCTTGCGCGGAATAAAAGCCGCGCTGCGGAAGTACAAAGAAGTGGCTCACAGAGATGTGCAGCATACGTTTGTTGGTAGTTGACAAAATCGAAAAAAATTAGTATAGTTAGAATACCGTGCAGCCGGGGAGATAGCGGTGCCCTGTACCCGCAATCCGCTACAGCGGGGGTCATGCCGATCCGAGGCTGTATTGTTGTGAAGCTGCCCTCTATAAGTGGCGTTGACGTTTGGGTCTCGCGCAACAGAAATCTGTGAACCGTGTCAGGTCGGGAACGGAGCAGCACTAAGCAGAAGCTTCTGTGTGACGTGAGGCAGCCTGGGCTGAGTTAACTGTAGAGGTAACGTTTGTGGCATGCAGTCAAAGTGAGGCGCACGGTAAAAAAGTATGATAGGCCATCGGGGTTCCCCGGTGGCTTTTTTTGTGAAAAAGACGATTGTCGCAGGCAACCGCGCCTGGTGCGAAAATGTGTCGGGGTATTTCTGAATCTTTTTGTGTAAAAGTCTGGAAGGATAAGAAGTCAACTGCCCATCACCTCCCACCACCTAAAGGTAGTAGGTTTCCGCCTACGAAAAATGAGAGGATTTTATTTATGAAAAAGCTGACAGATGATGAAAAATTTATGAAAGCGGCGATGCAGCAGGCGAAAAAGGCATATGCGCTGGATGAAGTGCCCATTGGATGCGTGATTGTCAGGGACGGGGAGATCATTGCACGCGGGTATAACCGGAGAAATACCGATCACAACGCGGTTTCGCATGCGGAAATCAACGCAATCAGGAAAGCGAGCCGCAGACTGGGAGACTGGAGACTGGAAGGATGTACCATATATATCACCCTGGAGCCGTGCCAGATGTGCGCCGGTGCCATTGTGCAGGCGCGTCTGGACCGGGCTGTGATCGCATGCAGAAACGCCAAGGCGGGCTGTGCCGGATCAGTGCTCAATATCCTGCAGATCCCTCAGTTTAATCATCAGGTAGAGATTACGGAAGGTGTTCTGCAGGAGGAATGCAGCGAGATGCTGTCCCGGTTTTTCCGGGAACTGCGGGAAAAGAAAAACAGAGCCTGTCTACAGCAGCAGGATCACAGCCTGGAAGGGAAGCAATGAAACTGTGCGCCCTGATTTAGTGAATGTATCGCAGTTGTTCAGCAGAATGGTATCGTAGCCGTCTGCGGGGAGCGACACGGTGATGTCAGTATTCTGACAGTTGGCCAACACGAGAATGCTCTGACGGAGGGGAGTCCGCACAGAGGGGGTAAACGGAGCCTGATCTTCCTCCAGATCCTGTACATAGAGATTGCGGAAAAATGCGTAGAGATTTTCGATATCTGTCAGGATCGGTTCAAAGCTGCCGTATACGATGGTTTCCGCATAGTGGGGGTCTTTGCGCAGCGCAGTGAGTTTCCGATAAAAATTTAAAACGGAATTTTCATCCTTCAGCTGTGCCTGAACATTAATTCTGTCAAAGTTAGGATTCACTTTGAGCCACGGGGTTCCGGCAGTGAAGCCGGCATTGCGGGAGTTGTCCCACTGAACCGGAGTGCGGGCATTGTCACGGGTGATGCGGCATACATTCTGCAGCGCTTCCTGTTCAGACAGGCCTGCGTCTCTGGCAATGTCATATTGATCAATGGTATGGATGTCGTCAATCTCATCAATACTGGTGAACGGACAGTTTGTCATGCCGATCTCCTGTCCCTGATAGAGGAATGGGAGGCCGCGGCGCATGAACTGGGTAACGGCAAGCAGTTTTTTGCCGCGGTCATGCTGTCCCTCAGCAGGAAGATAGCGGCTGGCTCCGCGCGGTTCATCGTGATTTTCCACGATATTGCAGAACAGTCCGTGATCCCCCATCTGTGCCTGACTCTCATAGAGTGTATCGCGGACCAGGGTGACAGGAAGGTCAGGGATTTTATACCATCCGCTGTCCGTGTGTCCGAGAATTTCTGTGCTGAAGTCAAAAATAGATGAAAAATATCCATTGTCTCCCACGAAAAGGGGCATTTCTCCGTCGTGGATGTTGAAGGCTTCCGCTACGGTAAAGGCATTGTGGGGACGGAAGGTTGCATCCCGCATCATGGTAAGAAAATCGCCGACTCCGCTGGCGGCTTCCAGCATTGCGTGTGGATTGCACAGCCCGTCTTCACGGTCGGCAGGGAAATCTTCGAAACGGAGATCCTTTTTGATATTAATAATCGCGTCAATTCGAAAACCGGCCAGCCCTTTTTCAAGCCACCAGCTGATCATACGAAATACGCGCTCGCGCAGTGCCGGATTTTCCCAGTTCAGATCAGGCTGTTCTTTGGCAAACAGATGCAGGTAATACTTATTTTTTGTACCGGGAATTTTTTCCCAGGCGCTTCCGCCAAAATACGAACGCCAGTTGCAGGGAGGCTCGCCGTTTTCTTTGCCCTCCCGGAAATAGAAGTAATCGGCGTATTCTCCTTCCGGATCGGCCAGAGCTTTCTGAAACAGCTCATGCTTATCGGAACAGTGATTGACGACCAGATCCATAAGAATGTACATCTCTCTTTTTTTCGCTTCGGCCAACAGTTCATCCATATCATCCATTGTCCCAAAGCAGGGATCGATCTGATAATAATCTTCAATATCATATCCCTGATCGATAAATGGCGATTTATATATAGGAGAAAGCCAGATGATATCCACACCGAGGCTTTTCAGATAATCCAGTTTTTCAATAATTCCTCTCAGATCTCCGATGCCGTCCCCGTTTGTATCCAGGAAACTTTTAGGATAAATCTGATAGGCTGTTTTTCCATGCCACCATTGTTTTTTCATAAGATCCTCCTGTAGAAATTTTTATGGCTATTATAGCAGGATTTCTTAAAAAGAAAAGAGGGAATTTGTTTGGGCGGGCGGTTGATTTGTCCTGAAAAGTTGGTTATAATGCTTCACGGCAGCGCAATGCGCACCTCACAGCAAGAATGCCGTGGCATTCTTGAATATAGTAGTAATGAGATTACGAAAGAGAGGCATATGATCATGATTCAGGATATTCAACCACATCATTTTTCACTTGACTATACACCGTGCCAGCCGGAAGGAGAGGATGCAGTCATTCTGTTCTATGAACATCAGGTGCTGGTTACCGGCGACGGGCGTTACCCCAGCCGGAGAGAGCTTGGAGAGGCGGCAAATGGCAGAACATTCCAGTTTCTGTTTCGCATTGACAGACATAGATATTTTCTCGCCGGGTCAGAGTCCGCACCGGAAATGTGCTGGCTGGAGCAGGGAATGGTGCTGAAGAATCTGAGAGATATGAGAAATCTGAGGCCCATGTATCTGGCATTTGCCGGCTATACGGCCTGGCATCTGTTTGCATGGTACCGCAATAATCATTTCTGCGGAAGATGCGGCGGCATCATGGTTCCCGGAACAGATGAACGCAAGGTAGTCTGCCCGTCCTGCGGATATTCTGTTTATCCCAGGATCAATCCGTGTATTATTGTAGCGGTACATGACGGCAACAGGCTTCTGATGACTAAATATGCGAACCGCCCCGTGACGTGGTTTGTGCTGATTGCCGGTTTTGTGGAGATCGGAGAGACAGTGGAGGATACGGTACGCCGCGAAGTTATGGAGGAGACCGGTGTGAAGGTAAAGAATATCCGATATTTTGACTCACAGCCCTGGGGCGTGCCGGGCAATCTGACGCTTGGATTTACCGCGGAGCTGGACGGATCAGATGAGATTACCGTGGATCGCCAGGAGCTGTCGGAGGCATGCTGGTTTGAGCGTGAGAAAGTGCCGGTGCCGGATGATGAAGTGTCCATCACATCTGCGCTGATCCATGCGTTTGTGGCAAAGAAATTCTGACAGAAAAAGTATTCCGGAGATCCGCAGGATTCACTTTATGGTATATCAGATGCGAGATGACTCCCACCTCACAGAAAGTATGTCGAGATGTTTGAAAAATGTGCTGTAGCATCAGTTTTTGTGGAATAAGTCGAAAGAGAAAATAAAATTGCACAAAAAAACATTCAAAAAAAACAAAAAATTAGTGATCCTGTTTCTGATATGAGTGTTATAATGCACCTGTAACAAAGAAATCTACTTAATAAAACCTCTTTGGATTAAAACAGAGTTGAAGGCTATTGAGCAAATCAGATTTTTGGAGGAAAAGATAAATGAATACTTTAAAAGCTGAAAAAAGAAGCATGGACATCAAGGCAAAGAAATTAAGAAGAGAAGGATTTGTTACTGGTAACGTTTTTGGCAGAGAGATGAAAGAATCGATGCCAATCAAAATAGAAAAACGTGAGCTGGAACGTCTGCTGAAGACAAGCAACAAAGGCAGTCAGGTTATGCTGGAGGTAGAAGGACAGCAGTACGATGTCCTGATTAAGGATATTGAATTTAATCCCCTGAAGGGCCGTGTTGATGAGATTGATTTCCAGGCACTGGTGAGCAATGAAAAGATTCATTCTGTAGCAGAAGTTGTTCTGCTGGATCATGAGAAAGTACAGGAAGGCGTAGTACAGCTGCTGCTGCATGAGATTGCATACAAAGCACTGCCGGCCGCACTGGTAGAAAAAGTGGAGATTAATGTCGGCGATATGCATGTCGGCGATTCCATTAAGGTAAAGGATCTGGAAATTGCAAAAGATAAAGATGTAGAACTGACCACAGATCCGGAAGCTACGGTAGTTGTAGTATCCGAAGTACACAACCGTGAACCGGAAGCCGAGACTGAAGAAGAAGAAGCTGCCGCAGAATAAGGAGCAGTGAGAAGGCAGCCGCTGATGGAAAGACAGAGCAGAGGGCGTTTGGTCATGAAGCATCGTTTGACGATGAGATCAGCGGAGTACGGGCAGTTGTGAGAGAAAATTAGAATTTACGGTACGTCTGCCTGGCTCATTGCCTTTGGAAATAAACGCAGATCGTAATAAAATAAAAACGGGACAGAAAGAAAAGCATTGAGATTTAGTCGGAAACGGCAGGTTTCAGTGCTTTTTTAGTTACAGGAAATTGTGATTTCCTATAACATAAGCTTCTGGCAAGATGCACAGCTTGCAGAAGGGAAGTGTGTACCCTTCGGGTATACCATGATGCCATATGGCAGGATAAGAGGAAACTGCATATGCAGCCTGCTCGCGCGAGGGACAAAAGTTATGCCGTCAAAACGGTGGCGGGGGAAAAAGTAGATTTTTGTTTCAGAAAATTATGCCCTGTGAAACAAAAATCTTCCGTCATATGCATATTGCCGGGAAGAGAATAGTCTTGCAGAGATCAGTTTTCTTTTGATATAATGGAAAAAACAGGCAGATGAGCGGAGGAAAACAGCGATGACGATGAGAGAAGAAGCTGAGCTGATTATGGCGCATGCGATTTCGGATGTACAGCCGGATCAGGCGGTGAAGCGGGCGCTGAAAGAGCTGGAACTGCCGGCCGGCAGAGTGCTGGCAGTGGCTGTGGGCAAAGCAGCATGGCAGATGGCCAGGAGCGCTGCACAGGTGTTGGGCGATCGGCTTTCGCAGGGGATTGTAATTACAAAGTACGGCCATTCCTGCGGGGCGATCGATGGTTTTCAAATTTTTGAAGCGGGACACCCCGTGCCTGATGATAATTCATTTCTGGCAACATCCAGGGCTGTGGAAATGATCCGTGATCTGACACCGGCAGATCTGGTGATTATGCTGATCTCGGGGGGAGGCTCTGCCCTGTTGGAACTGCCGCTTTGCAGTAGAGAACAGCTGCGGGATGTCACGTCACAGCTGCTGGCCTGCGGGGCAGATATCAGAGAAATGAATATGATCCGTAAGCGTCTTTCCGGTGTGAAGGGCGGACGTTTTGCCGCATTATGCGAGCCTGCGGAGGTGTATGGGATCGTGCTGTCAGACATTCTCGGAGATCCACTGGACATGATCGCATCAGGGCCTGTAAGTCCGGATTCTTCCACATGTGAGATGTGCCGTGAAACTGTTGAAAA
Organism: uncultured Lachnospiraceae bacterium; assembly: GCA_934371475.1. GTDB lineage: Bacteria > Bacillota > Clostridia > Lachnospirales > Lachnospiraceae > Merdiplasma. Next base: position 2,198 of record CAKRNX010000029.1, on the reverse strand, counting down.
ATATCATTTGGATTTTCCGGAGGAGGTTATGGAACTGCTTGGGGAGGAGACCCCCAAGGAATGTGCCAATGTAAGAGCAAAGGTGACAGGCAGTGTGCGTCAGCTGTGCAGCTCGGCGGCGAAAACCTGCCTGGAGCTGGGATACGATCCGGTGATTCTGACTTCCAGCATGGACTGTGTGGCCAGAGAGGCCGGGAGTTTTCTGGCGGCAGTGGCCAGGGAACATCAGCACAGTGAAAGATCACTGGCCTTTCTGGCGGGCGGGGAGACGGTAGTGCGTCTTAGCGGCAGCGGTCTTGGCGGAAGAAATCAGGAGCTGGCGCTGTCTGCTGCTGCGGGCATTGCCGGGCTGGAGAATACAGTGGTATTTTCTTTCGGATCTGACGGGACAGACGGCCCGACGGATGCAGCGGGCGGATATGTGGACGGCGGTACCGCAGGTGCGCTGGCGGATCAGGGGATCCGGATCCCGCAGGTGCTGGAGAAAAACGATTCCTACCATGCGCTGAGATGCTGCGGCGGACTGCTGGTAACGGGACCTACGGGAACAAACGTCAACGATCTCTCCTGTGTATTGATTAAGAGGAAAATACCATAATGCCATTCGGCAGATCGGAGGAAACATCTTCCGTGGAATGGGCAAAATACGGCGTAAAAGGACTTCTCATTGTGATAGATTAATGATATTATAAAAATAATATGACCTGTATGTGACCCTGAGATAGTAAAATACATTGTAAACATAAATTAAGAGGCAACTCTCTTACTACAAAAGATAATAAAAACGGCAGGAGATCATTAATTATGAAGAAAAAGCAGACGTTTGTTGTTGAAATTCAGGATACGCAGAGTCAGAGCTGGCAGGGAAGTGTAGAGTGGGTTCAGGGGCAGAAAAAGCAGTCTTTCAGGAGCGTTATGGAGCTGCTGAGATTAATGGATTCGACAGTAGGCGAAGAAGAGATTACGTGGGATAAATAAAAGAGAGACCAGAAAGTGGTGATAGCATGGAAAACATGCAGATGCGGTTATTTGACAAGTTCAGTTTAAGCAATGGAGACCAGACGATAGGCGAGAAAGAGCTTCACTCCAACAAGTTGGTAAGACTTCTGGTTTATATTTTGCTGCATCGGGAACGGAATGTTCCGCATCAGGAATTAGTAGATATTTTTTGGGAGGATGAGCGCAGTAAAAATCCGGAAGGAGCGCTGAAAAATCTGGTGTACCGTCTGCGGGTTCAGCTGCGGGTTCTCGGAGAGCAGGATTTTATTATGACGCTGCCGGGAGCGTATCGGTGGAATCCCAAAGTGCCGGTGGAGGTTGACTGTGAACAATTTGAACGGATCGCCAGGGCAGCCCGGTCCCAGCCGGATGGAGAAGGCAGATATCGTTTGTGCAGTCAGGCAGTAGAGCTGTACCAGAAGGATGTACTTCCCTGCCTTGCGTCAGAAGGATGGATGGCGTCAATTCTTACATATTACAGGATTCTCTATACGGAGACAGTACATATGCTGGGCGCATATTATGAGAGAAGCGGTCAGTGGGACAACATGGAGACGCTGTGCCAGGGAGCGCTGAAAGTAGATCCGCTTGATGAGGATATGGGATACTGGCTGATCAAGAGCCAGATTGGGAAGAATAATTTTGAGACAGCCATGCAGTATTATAATAATGCGAAAAAAACCTTCTATGACAATCTGGGACTTCGTCAGGTAGAGCGTTTCGACAGGGTATACGAAGAGATTCTTGCGATGGTGAACAACAAACAGTCGGATATTGGCGGTCTGCTGGGATCTGTCTGTGAGGATGAGATGCCGAAGGAAGCGTTTGTCTGTGAATATCCGGTATTCCGGGAGATTTACCGTATGGAAGCCAGGAGGATGAAACGGACAGGGATTGCCGAGTACTTGCTTCTGATCACCGTAAAAAAGACCGGTTCAGCAAGATCGGATGTGGCAGATGATAGTATAAAGGCGGGGATGCAGATCCTGGAGACCCTTTTGAAGAAGACGCTTCGTGTAGGAGACGTGGCAGCCAGATACAGTACGGTGCAGTACGTGTTGCTGCTGCCCAACTGTGATTACGAGTCGGCACTGATAGTGGCTGAACGGATTGAGGGAAAGTTTCGCAGTGCGGCAGGAAAGAGAAGACTGATGCTGCATTTTGAGATGGAAGAGCACGGCCAGCTGAAGGTCTACGAA
>CAKRNX010000028.1 GCA_934371475.1 uncultured Lachnospiraceae bacterium | reverse complement strand
ATGCGCTTCTAGCTCAGTTGGTAGAGCACCTGACTCTTAATCAGGGTGTCCAGGGTTCGAGCCCCTGGAGGCGCACGCAAAGTACTGATTTTGCAGACGCAGGAGCTGTGGGGTCGGTGCTTTTTTTGTGTTTTTATACAGCCTCACGTTTTTCTGCTGCTCATCCCGGATTTCAGACTATCCTTTCTGCGCCGCTGCAATCCTGCCGAAAGCTCTATCAGATGGAAGATTGACTCCCACCACTGATACTGATTTATTTCTCGCCGCCTGCAGAGGCGGAAGTCATTTCACATCTGATATACGTTAAAGCTGGTATCCCATATTTTTTATTGTCTGAATATCCTCTTCCACCGAAATTCCTTTTACTGTCAGCATATCGCCTGTTATCGTCGCATTCGATCCTGATGTAAAACAGGAAAATCCGCTGTCTTCCAGATAATCTCTGCCTGCTGCCAGCCGGATATACTGCCGCGGCAGCAGAAAACGGAACAGCGCAATCACCCGGCGCACTTCCTCTGCCGGCAGCACCGGTGTCTCGCCAAATGGCGTCCCCGGCACCGGATCCAGCATGTTCACAGGCACGGACTGCACATCCAGCTCCCTCAGTGTCAGTGCCATATCAATCCGGTCTTCCATCGTCTCTCCCACGCCGATAATTCCGCCGCTGCATACCTCCAGCCCCACCCGGCGCGCCGCGCGGATTGTGGCAATCTTTTCCTCATATGTATGGCTGGTACACAACTGCGGAAAATATCTCGCAGACGTCTCCAGATTATTGTGGATCCGCACTACGCCCGCCTCTTTCAGTCTCCCAAACTGAGCTTCATCCAGCAGTCCCAGCGAGGTACAGACGCAGATCCCTGTCTTCTCATGTACGCTGCGGATGCTCTCACAGAGACTGTCCAGATCTCTATCACTGGCACGTCGGCCGGAAGATACGATACAGTAATGGCGGATCCCCTGGCTGTCCCGCAGGCTAGCATCTTTCAGCAACTCTTCCGTCCCGATCAGTCCGTGCCTCTCCACCGGCACCTGGGCACAGGTTGACTGAGCACAGTATCTGCAATTTTCAGAACAGCGCCCGCTTCTGGCACTGATCACTGCACAGAGGTCAAAATCCTGTCCGAAATAATGACGCCGGATCTCATCAGCCTCCCGGCACAGCTCCTCCAGATCTGCTTCCGCCAGAAACAGTGCCTCTTCTCTGCTGATCTCACCTCCGTCTGTTACTTTTATCTTCAACTCTTCTACTGTCATTCCGCCATATCCTCCTGAAAATACTTCATTTCTGTTTCTCAGTTTACGTTCTGCCCGTCTTATTGTCAACCTTTATATTTTTTCAGTTGACATTCCACGAGGAATTGTTTATACTCAACCTGGCTGAGGGCGGACGAGGTTACAGAAGTGCGCAGGAGAAACATATCATGCAAATGCATGACGCGCAGCTCGCAGCAGGAATGCCGGCGCATTCTTGAATAATCCGCTCTGGAACGTGTTCAGAAAATCGTTTCCGCAAACCGGAACCTGCCGTTTACAAATAGCCTTTTTCTGACATGTTCTGACATCTGAAAACAGAAAGAGAAAATTTAAGAAAAGTGAGGTACTTACCCATGTCATCATCCACACAGCAGTCCTCTGCTCAAAACCGCCCTGCTTTTACCACGCAGGCACTTGTAACCATGGCTATTTTTGCGGCAATTCTCTGTATTTCCGCTTACATCAGTATTCCGCTTCCCCTGCCGGGCAGCCCGCATATCACTCTGCTGAACTTTGTGATTTTACTGATCGCCCTGCTGTTTCCGCTTCAGCAGTCCTTCCTCATTGTTCTGGTATGGATGCTGTTAGGCTGCGTCAGCCTTCCCGTCTTCATCGGCGGCGGTGCCGGAATCGGCTATCTGACAGGTCCCTGGGGCGGCTACACCTTCTCCTTCCTGATCGTGGCACTGCTGCTGCCGGCGATCCGCGGTTCCCGTTATAACCGGGTTCGTTATACTATCGTCTCCATCATCGGAGCACTGCTGGTAGATTTTGTAGGTATGTTCTGGCTGATGTACATGAACAAACTCGGAATCGCCGAGGCTTTCAGCATCGGATTTGTCCCGTTCCTTCCGCTGGATATGGTCAAAGCCGTGGTGGCAGCCCAGATTATTCCTGCATTTTCCAGAATCATCCGCCAGTAAATCTGAAACAGAGATTTCATTGCAAAGCGTGTCCGTTTTTGACGGGCACCTTTTTTATTTCACAGGAAATTGCGTCCTGTGAAATAAAAAGCCTCCGGCAAGATGCGCAGCTCGCAGAGAAGAAGCCTGCTCGCGCGCGGAACAAAAGTTGTGCTTCCGAAGCAGTGGTTCGCGGGATATGCGAAGCACACTTTTGTTCTTTCACAGGAAATTGCGTCCTGTGAAATAAAAAGCCTCCAGCAAGATGCGCAGCTCGCAGAGAAGAAGCCTGCTCGCGCGCGGAACAAAAGTTGTACGGCATAAATTCTTTTGATTCTTTTTATTTTCTGTTTTCTCCTTGTAACATTTTCAAAAAAGAATATACTAATTTCAATACAGCTGCCACACAAAACTGACTGCTGATCAACACAGACATTCTGTACTTAGGGTAATGCCTGCAAGGGCTTAACAGGCAACTGTTTTTCACTCTTACCCGGGCAGGCGGATATTCGCAATCCGCTTTGCCGCTTGCTTAATCCGGTTAATCATATGAAAGGAACAGAAATTATGAATCTCTTTGATATTCTGGGGCCCGTTATGGTCGGCCCTTCCAGCTCCCACACAGCCGGTGCGGTGCGCATCGGATATGTTGCCAGGCAGCTGCTCTCCGATGTCCCTGTCCGGGCCAAAATATATATGCACGGATCTTTTGCGGAAACCGGTGCCGGACACGGCACAGACCGGGCACTGGTCGCAGGATTGCTCGGCATGCAGCCGGACGATATGAAGATCCCTGACAGTTTCAGAGAAGCCGAAAAGGCTGGGCTTTCTTTTTCTTTTGAAAACCGCACAATCCCGGATGCCCACCCCAACACTGCGCTTCTGGAAATAAACGGTGCGTCCGGAAAACACCTGAGCATTCAGGCCTGCTCTCTTGGCGGCGGCCGCATTCTCATCAACAAAATGGACGACATTGAGGTCAACTGCAGCGGAGAATGCCCTACCCTGATCGTTCACAATGAAGACCATCCGGGTCATGTGGCGGCTGTTACCAGCCTGCTGTCCATGGAACATATTAATATCGCCAGTATGTCACTCTACCGCCACAAACGCGGCGGACGGGCTGTGATGGTTCTGGAAGTCGACCAGGACATTCCCGAGGTTTCACTGCAGCAGATCGAGCACATTCAGGGAATTATCAAAGTCACTTATATTAATATCAGTCATTCAGAATCTTAACAGGAAACTGCTCATCCACCGCATTTTGCCGGCCAAAATGGATTGGCACTCTTGCTGCGAAGTGGGAATCATCTCACATCTGATATCATTTCAGGATCATAAGGAGGATTACTCATGTCATTTCAGTCTCTGACGGAAATCACAGATTTATGTGCAAAAGAAAATCTCCCTTTCTGGGAGATCATATTAAAAGACGATATGAACGAGAGGGCTGTCAGCCGGGAAGCTTCCTGGCAGATCATGGAGTCCATGTGGAATGCCATGCTGGACGCCAGCCGTAACTACGATGCCGGGCTTTCTTCCCGCAGCGGCTTAGTCGGCGGACAGGGCGGGAAAATGGAGAACTTCGTAAAAGAAAAGAAAAATCTTTCCGGTGATTTCTGCGGCAGCGTCATTGCCAGGGCTCTGCAGATGGGCGAGTCCAACGCCTGCATGAAACGCATCGTAGCCGCCCCCACCGCAGGCGCATGCGGCGTCCTTCCCGCCGTCCTTGTCACCTGCCTGGAGCAAAACTCCGTATCGGAACCTCTGATTATTCAGTCACTCTACACCGCCGCCGGCATCGGGGAGGTCATTGCCCAGAGAGCCAGTATTGCAGGCGCTTCAGGGGGCTGTCAGGCCGAGATCGGCACTGCCAGCGCCATGGCTGCCGCAGCTCTCGTTTCACTGCAGAATGGCACTCCGGAGCAGATTACCCATGCCGCCGCTATGGCTCTGAAAAATCTGCTCGGTCTTGTCTGCGACCCGGTGGCCGGTCTGGTCGAAGTCCCCTGCGTCAAGCGGAACGTGATCGGAGCTGTCAACGCCATCGCCTGCGCCGACATGGCCATGGCCGGCATCCGCAGCAAAATCGCCCCGGACCAGGTCATCGATGCCATGAAAACCGTAGGCGATATGATGAATATCTCACTGAAAGAAACCGGGCAGGGCGGACTCGCCGCCACGCCGGACGGACTCAAATTCCGCGTACAGCCCCAAACTCCCTCTGAGATATAATCTTTTCTCTTCCATTTTTCAACAAACGTTCCTGTCTGCGTTTTCACATAAAACAGCAAACAGGAACGTTTAAGCAGTCACTGAATGACACCGTTATTTTCATTCAGCTATTATTACAGCTTCGCCCGGTTGGCGGCCGTATTGGCCTTCATCGGGTATTTCTGCGTGTTTTTAAAATATTTCTTCACAAAAGCCACCGATGCGCTGCGGGATACTTTCCGGCTTATCTTATCTGTCGTTCCGACTGTATACGCATCGTAGGGATAATGACGCTCTTCCGCATGCTGTCTGCGCACCAGTTTGTTCCCCGAGATACCATAGAGCGCGCTCCATGCACCTCCTACGCCGCTGGTCCATCCCTCTACCATCACCCCTTTATATTTGGAAGAATAATACACTACCGGTCTGGATCCCATTCCCCGGTACGCACACATACCCAAATATTTCATCTTGCCCTGTTTGACAGTATACACATGATACTTGCAGTAAGGACTCACATTGCGCTCTGTCACAATCAGCTCCGGCATGCCGTTTTTATCAATATCAAGCAGGGTAAAATATTCCGGTCTGAAACTGTAGTACCCCTCTTTAACTTTTCCGCTTTTCAGGAATTTACGGTACAGTTCTTTATAGTCATCTTTGACGACCTTTACCTGACAGGTTGCTTTCAGTTTGCCAAGCTTTGCCGTGACAACAGCTGTCCCGGCCTTTTTCCCGGTCACCACGCCGCTGTCCGACACTGTGGCAACTGATTTGCTGCTGCTCGTCCATGTCACCTTTTTGCTGCTTCCCTTCACGGTAGCCGTGATTTTCTTTGTGCCTTTTATCTTTACAGTCATGCTCTGAGGTGAAATCTTCAGCGACGGTTTTTCCACTTTGACAGTGCATTTTGCCTCGCTCCCCAGACACATCGTGCCATTTTCATCCGCAAGATATGCAGTGATGGTAGCTGTTCCCGCCTTATGCGCTGTCACCTTTCCATTCTTATCCACAGTCGCCACGCTGTTGTTGGAACTTTTCCACTTAATCTTCTGCTTCTCCGTTGCCAGATGTATACTCGCCTTTGATTTCAGAGAATATGTATTTTTATCATTCAAATCGATAGAAATCGATGTTTTACTCAGTTTTACGTAACCGAACTGAAATATCACTCTGCCGGTGTTGCCGTAAGCCGTCGCTCCCACAATATTAAACAGATTTGAACTTTTTAATGTGGAGCTGAGCTCTTTCATTGTAATAAAACCGTCTTTATTAACGTCTGCCGGATAGGTACGGTCTTTTACCTTGTACGTCAGCGCATCCTTCAGTGAAGAAGAATAAAACTGATAGCCCAGCGCACCCCAGGCATACGTATTTGCCTTGGCACTGAAAAAACAGGAAAATCTTTTTTTGCTGTCCGGATACTGCGCCAGACCCACCGTGTACAGATTTTCACCAAAACAGCTGTCGGAGATCACTACAAAGTCTCCCTGATAACTGGTCAGCTTTTTCACAAAATCCTTATATTTATAAGCCGAGCTGCCGCTGAGAATAAAACCGGTGTTGGCAAATAAAAGCTTCGTGTTATCATCTGTTCCGGAATAGCCATGTACCGCCAGATACAGATAATTGACGTCACCGCTCCTGCTGCTGCCAAATGCGCTGTCCAGATACTTATCAATATTCTCCCTGGTTGTCGGCCGCTTGGCATTATCATAATAACAGGAAACCGCCTTGTTCACCCGTTTCCCCGGCAGCTTGTTCTCCTTTAAAATACTGATCACTTTCACCGCACTGTTTTTGGCATCATCCGTGCCGACGATCGCACATATATTAATTTTCCCTTCCGCTCTGGCCGTGACCGGCAGCACAAAAAGCAAAAGCAGCGCGATCAGCCACCCTGCTGCATACTTTTTCTTCATTCCTCTTCCTCCTTCTGCGGCAACTCCCAGCCTTCTCCCTTACAACCGGTATTTCACAGCAAACCCGGCACCGGGCAATGTTTGTATTTTCTGCAGATATCCTGCATAATACCTTCTTGCCGCCTGCTTGTCTTTAAAATTATAACATACTGAAATAATATCGGACAGATCTATTCACTTGCCCGGCAAAGTTTCTATGTGATATACTCTTACTGCACAGAAAAAACACAATTATAGAAAAAACACAATTCAAGAATGCCCCGGCATTCTTGCTGCGAGATGAGCATCATCTCACATCCGGTATACTTCATTATTTTCATATACAAGGAGAACGATTATGAGCCAGACACAGGAACAATTCAAAGATTATCTGAAAAAGATGCAGCTCTACAGCCGCGTCAACACTCTGCTGATGTGGGATCTCTATACCGCCACACCCAAAAAAGGCTACGAAGAGATGTCCGATGCACTCACCTATTTTTCTACCGAAGAATTTGTCCTCTCCACCTCCGATGAACTCTACAGCCTGCTGGAAGCTCTGCAGCAGCCGGCTGAGTATGATCAGCTCGATGAGGTGATGCAGTTTACCGTGCGCATCATGAAGCGCGAAATGGACGAAAACAGACGCATTCCAAAAGAATTTTATGAAAAGATGGTAGCCGCAAAAAATGCGTCTATGCAGGCATGGCAGGAAGCAAAACAGGCCTCCGACTTTTCCATCTTTGCGCCTCATCTGGAAAAGCTCATTGAACTGACCAGACAGAAATGCGCCTACACCCATCCCGGCCAGGATGTCTACGATGTACTGTTAAATCAGTTTGAGGAAGGAATGGATTCCGCTACAATCGACCGGATCTTTGAAGAGCTGAAAGAAGGCCTTGTTCCCCTGGTGAAGAAAATCCTGGCCGCTCCTCAGCCTGACAGTCACCTTCTGGACGGATACTACGATCCCGATGACCAGAAAAAAGTGCAGGATCTGCTGCTTGGCTATATCGGTTTTGACAAAGAAGCCGGTGTTACTGCCGCCAGCGAACACCCCTTCACGCAGGGCTTCTCCCGCCGTGATGTGCGCGTGACCAACCATTTTTATCCCGACAATGCCATCTCCGCCATGTTCTCGGCCATCCATGAAGGCGGACATGCCATCTTTGAACAGAATGTCAATCCGGCTCTGTCCGGCACACCGGCCGATGACTGCCGCTATATGGGCATCCATGAAAGCCAGTCCCGTTTCTTTGAAAATGTTCTCGGCCGAAACCGCAATTTCTGGCTGCCGGTCTATGAACAGATCCAGGAACTGCTGCCCGATCTGAAAAAAGTCTCCCTGGACGACTTTTACCGGGAGATCAACCATGTACAGGGCAGCCTGATCCGTACAGAGGCAGATGAGGTCACCTACGGCCTCCATATCATCATCCGCTATGAAATCGAACAGGCAATCTTCCGCGACCATGTACCGGTAAGTGAACTTCCCGCTCTCTGGAACCGGAAAATGCAGGACTATCTGCAGGTAACTCCCGAAAAAGATTCCGAAGGCATTCTCCAGGATATGCACTGGTCAGACGGCTCTTTCGGTTATTTCCCGTCCTATCTGCTGGGCAATATTTATGATGGAATGTTCCTGGATGCCATGGAAGAGGATCTCGGCGATCTGGATGCCATTCTGGCTGCAGGCAATATCAAGACAATCACCAGATGGCTGAACACCCACATTCACTGGTACGGCGGTCTCCGTCTTCCCAAGGATGTGATCCGTGAGGTGTGCGGCAAAGAACTGAGCGCCGAACCGCTGCTGCGCTATTTCACAAAAAAATATACGGAAATTTATCATTTGTCCTAAAGCGTGTTTGAAAAAGGCTTTTTGTGAGCTGCGAGTTCCAGTTCGTGGAAGATTTTGCCCGAATAAGGGCAAAGTATACCGCAAAGTGGGGCTTGCAGATCGCGGAAATGTTTTTTAACACGCTCTAAAGTAAAATACCTCGAAAGCAGTATGTTCCGTTTTACCTGTCTGCCTTCGAGGTATTTTATTCCTGAACTTTTTCAGATCTTATTCTCTATCATCCAGTTCCAGACTGCTGTCACTGTCGTGATGATATAGTAGCAATCGTCCTGAACACCCTTTGTCCTCGCCATATACCGCAGATGCCTGATCTCAAGCCAGCTGCGAAGATCTGGCTCCACTTTCGGGATCTTCCAGGGATTTCCCTTCATCGCCCGCTTAAATATATCATGCAGTCCAAACTCATACTTTACATGTGCAGCACTGTTATAGCCAAATTCCGGATTATGCGGTCTGCAGAACGAGTCCGTCATATAGTGGAACACCTTTCCCGCTCTGTACCACCAGAGAACATTATCCTGATACGGTCTGCTCATAAACTCAAAGATATACTTTTTGCGGCACTGATAACTGTGCCCGTTGGAAAAATGTTCTTTTCTGTGCCCCAGATAAGAAAGCCGATTGTAATCCGGTTCGATATTTCCAAAACAAAATGCTTCTTTCTGCCACCTGCTTATATTCATTGGTCGGGTCAGTGACCTGGCCAGCGCAAGATGATCTTCTGTTTTCATAATCATTACCTCCTTGCCAATCAGGCAGACAATTCCAGCCCGCTCCCCTGCCTGTTCATACATGCACACTCTCATATATAAGTAAATATCCCCATCCTGCTGCCTCTTAATAAAATACCAAGGTATTCTTAAATACACAAAATAGGATATTCCTGAAATTTTTTTCATCTCTTCCTTACTATAGCAGATTATCCCGCCTTCTACAACTGCACCCGCTTTTTGTTACAGGCAAAAACTTCTCTATAATTAATTCCCTGTTTTTTAAAGAAAATTCTGTTTTTTCACACAATTAATTTACTATTTAAAATCCAGGAATTGCCTGCTTTTTCCCGTATTCTTTTACCCCTTTTAATCACTATGAACAAAACGCCTGTTCTTTTCATGTTTCGTCAAAATACGCTTTATACACACATGAAAATGTGGATAATGTGGATAATTCGGTGTATAACTTTTATTTCACCGTTTTTCATCCACCATACAGTGTGGATGAGTGTGGATAACTTTCCACATTCCCACATACACGTTCCGCCATATCTCCCCTTTACCCGCCAGAATTTGTGCATTTTTTCACCTTATATTTTTCAGGATTGTAAAATCTAAGAAAATTTTAAGAAATAATTATCAGAATATTGTATATAAAATCGGACGATTTATTCTGTTAAAGGCTTTTTATTTCACCGGACGCATTTTCCCGTGGCCAAACAAACGTGTGCTTCGCACACCTCGCGAGTCACTGCTTCGACTGCACAGCTTTTGTTCCGTGCGCGAGCAGGCTACGTTAGCAGTTTCCTGTGAAAGAAAAAAACTCTCTGCTCTGTCCGCGATCTGCATTCAGAGCAAAGAGCCTGTTATTTTACATCGATCAATATCGATTAGAAATATCTTCTTGCCGCACACGGAGTTCTGTATCCGTAGCTGGAGATTGTGATGCCTGTGCTGGCATTACTTGCATGTACCACCTGTCCGTTGCCCATGTAAATACTTACATGACCGATACCGCTTCCACCATCATAGAAAAGCAGATCACCCGGCTGGATAGATCCCAGATCAACCGGTGTACCGCTTCCGCACTGCTCTGCTGCTGTTCTGGGAAGGCTGATACCAAAGTGCGCAAATACAGACTGTGTAAATCCGGAACAGTCAGCTCCGTTGGTCAGGCTGGTACCGCCCCATACGTAAGGATTTCCAACGAACTGTACTGCAAAGTTCACGATCTCAGAACCAGTGGAGCTGTAAGAACTGTCGTCTGATCCTGCGGAAGAACTATCATCGTAGCTGCCGTCATCAGAGCTGCTGCTATCGTCGTAGCTTCCGTCATCGTAGCTTCCGTCATCATAACTTCCGTCATCAGAGCTGCTGTCGTCATACGATGTATCATCCTGATAGGTATTGTCTGTATAATCTTCATATGCATCCGCATTGTCCTGCGCCTGCTGTGCATCATTCTGTGCCTGGTTCGCTGCCGCCTCAGCGTCTGCCTTTGCCTGCGCCTGTGCGTCCGCCTGTGCCTGCGCATTCAGATATTGCTGATACTGCTCCTGAGCCGCATTTGCCGCATCGATCGCCGCCTGCTCATCAGCCTGCTGTGTTGCCTGATCTGCTGCTGCCTGTGCATCCAGGTATGCCTGGTATTCCGCCTCGGCCTGTGCCTGCGCATCTGTTGTCTCCTGTGCTGCCGCATCTGCCGCTGCCTGTGCATCCAGGTATGCCTGGTATTCCGCCTCGGCCTGTGCCTGTTCTGCCGCCTGCTGATCCAGGTATGCCTGGTACTCTGCCTCGGCCTGTGCCTGCTCCGCTGCCTGCGCATCCAGATATGCCTGATACTCGGCATCCAGTCTGTCCTGTTTCTCTTCTACCGTCTCAGCAACTTTGTACTGCATCTCTGCATTCACATACTCCACAGATACATATCCGTAGCAGTCCGCATCAACCGCAACCTTCAGCCATTCGCCGCAGTCCTCAACCACCTCTACCTCCTGGGTATTGGTCACTGTAGCCACAATCTCAGAATCTGCACTCGGCTCTGAACGCACATTCAATACCTCCGCGCCGACCTCTGCCACATGATATCCTACATCTGATGAAATAGCCTCTGCCGCTGCGCCGGTCGCGATATACTGGGAAGCTACATAACCTTCCACGTTACCGGATCTTACTCTGTACCATCCGTTCTCATCCACACCCAGAATATATACTGCAGCATTATTTGCCAGTGATCCGATCACTTCGCCCTCTGTATCCGCAGAAGAACGGATATTCACATACGCCTCACACTGTGCAAAACCTGTCGTCTCTACCATGCTGGTATCCAGAACCGGAGCCGCCTCTGTCTCTTCCGTCTGTACGTCCTGTACGTCGGCATATGTATCAGCTGCTGCATCTGCTGATGTATCGACAGACTGAGCATCCGTATCTGCTGATGTATCTGCGTCAACGGCCTGCGCCTCTGTCTCCGTATCATTCTGTACCGCGCTCACATTGACGGTGCTGCCCAGTCCAACCAGCGACAGCTCTGTACCTGTCGCCATGGACACAACGCCTGTTCCGCCAAATGTCAGCCCTGCTGCCATACAAAATGCAGTAAATTTCGCGATCCCCTTCTTCATCATTTATGTCAACCTCCAACTATATTTCCAAATGTATTTTATTTATTACAGTTATTACAAATTTGTTACAATTATCACACGGTAATCATAGCAAACCGAAATAATTATGTCAAGCTTTTTGCCTATTTTTTTAATATTTTCATAATTTCCTTAATTTTTCCTTAATCAGGAATTGATACTTTCCTGTGAAACAGGACGTAATTTCCTATAGCATAAAAAAAGCAGGACATATGTCCCGCTCTGTTTCATTCAAGAATACTCCGGTTTTCAGAAAAGCGTATCTTCATTCTCATCAAACAGCTTGTCATTGATTACAAAGAGATCAAGCTTATGAAGCAGCCCGTAATAAATAATGGCATCTCGCTTCCGCTTCGGATAAAGCTCTGCCATCCCGCACAGCCTTAAAAGTTCCTGTGTTTCTTCTATGCTTGCCTCCAGTCCGTAGCACAGACACAACAGACGATTTCTGGATGGTGTCCGTCTCCCTGCAAATATCTGATGCAGATAGATCTCGCTCATTCCCGCTGACTTGGCAAGCGCAGCCTTTGAAATATTTTTCTTTTCAAACAGATAGTTTAATAATTCTGCTACATTTTTATTTACAAACTGTTCCTGATTTCTCGATAAAAACTGCGACAGATCTGTTGAATCCATCAGTTCCTGCCGCAAACCATCTGTGTTTTTCTTTTTCATATCCTGTATCCTTACAATCCTAGTCAGTCAAATCCCCACGGCAGTCGAAAATTCAAGAATGCCCCGGCATTCTTGAAAAGATCTCTCCCATCGCCATCGTGGCCGAAATAAATCATATGTTAAAATTTGCTTATTTTCAGTTAATAGGTTATAATATGATAATTGATTTGTCATGTAATGATCTGATATTACATAGTAGAGCAGACTGCACTCGTCTGTCCTAATATTCTATATTAAACTATAAATGATTCCAAAAAACAATATGCACGGTGCATATTCACCCAAAACACCTCCCTGTGCGACAAACCAGTCTGTGTTATGCTGCTGAAGAACAAAAGTGTGCTTCGTACACCCCGCGAGCCACTGCTTCGGCAGCACAGCTTTTGTTCCGCGCGCGAGCAGGCTTCTTCTCTGCGAGCTGCGCATCATGCCGGAGGCTTTTTATTTCACAGGACGCAATTTCCTGTGAAATAACAAAAGTGTGCTTCGTACACCCCGCGAGCCACTACTTCGGCAGCACAGCTTTTGTTCCGCGCGCGAGCAGGCTTCTTCTCTGCGAGCTGCGCATCTTGCCGGAGGCTTTTTATTTCACAGGACGCAATTTCCTGTAAAAGAACAAAAGTGTGCTTCGTGCACCCCGCGAGCCACTGCTTTGGCAGCACAGCTTTTGTTCCGCGCGCGAGCAGGCTTCTTCTCTGCGAGCTGCGCATCATGCCGGAGGCTTTTATTTCACAGGACGCAATTTCCTGTGAAATGAAAAATCCGCGGCAGGCTGCGAAGGATCGGATCCTCGCGGCAAGAATGCCGTGGCATTTGGAATATTACAGAGCAGTAACCGTATCATGACATCATAAGGTGAAATACATGGATATTTATGACAGCCTCCTTGAAGCAATTCACAACGAATACGACACCATTTCGCTGATCAAACAGAATGAACGCGGACAGGTGCTGCTTGTCCGCCACAGAACCAGCGGCACACGTTATATTTTCAGACATTTCTATGGAAACAGCGAAGTCTATCAGAAACTTCTCTCCATCTCATGTCCCAACCTTCCGCAGATCATGGATGTGGGGGAAAAAAACGGACAGACAGTTCTTCTGGAAGAATACATCCAGGGTGACACGCTCTCTGACATTCTGAGCGGAGGCCTGCTGACAACCGCGCAGGCAAAACAGCTGATGCGTCAGATCTGTTCCGCCCTGTGGGTGCTTCATTCTATGGGGGTCGTACATCGGGATGTCAAACCAGACAACATTATAATAAGAGGAAATGAAGCCGTTCTGATCGACTTTGACGCTTCCAGAACATACAAAAATACGCTTGAAGAAGATACTCAGATCCTTGGAACGACCGGTTTCGCAGCTCCGGAGCAGTACGGGCTTTCTCAGTCAGACGGCCGGACCGACATTTACGCCGTCGGCGTTCTGCTCAATATCATGCTGACAGGTGAACACCCTTCCCGCAAACTGGCTCCCAGACGAATGGGACGCATTGTGCAGCGCTGCACGATGGTAAATCCGGCGAAACGCTACAAAAATATTCTTCATTTGCTGGAAGTCTTATCGTAACCAACGCAAGCAGCAGCACGAAATGGAAAGGGAAAATTATGAGCAAAAAGTGTATCAACTGCGGGCAGGTCCTCCCGGACAATGCTTCTTTCTGTCCTCACTGCACCGCAGGCCAGACAGAAAAACAGGGAATCAGAACACCAAGACCGTGGAAAAAGAAAGCAGCCATAGCCGCAGGTGTGCTGGTACTCACCACCGGCATCAGCACAGCTTTTGCCATGTATCACAGACCACAGACCTATACGGGCGGCGCACAGATCATTTATCCCGACAATGATACCTCATACCAGGTATTGCTGACTTATTCTGAGGGAGATGCTGTAATGGGAAATGCCCGGAGTGAACGGACAGATACGCTTGCCGAAGGGATGGACAGCG
Source organism: uncultured Lachnospiraceae bacterium (assembly GCA_934371475.1). Taxonomy (GTDB): domain Bacteria; phylum Bacillota; class Clostridia; order Lachnospirales; family Lachnospiraceae; genus Merdiplasma. The sequence goes on along the minus strand of CAKRNX010000028.1, from coordinate 5,591 downwards.
CGCTTCCCTGTCAGTTATATGCCCTGGATCAGGAAAGCGGCAAGCTGGCCTGGGAAACATTCTCAGAGCAGGTTGAATCCTGCCAGATCAGTACACAGCCGCATGAAAATTCTCAGAAAATGGACTATTCCGATCCGGCCCACAGCGACAGCTTCCCGAATGCCGCCTATATGTCAGATATTCATTTTACATCAGACAGCGGCACAAACGACATTGTCTGGACGCTGACCATGAAAAACGGAGATACAATCTCGCTCTCCACCCAGCTCAGTATTGAAAAGAAGGCCGCCGTTACTTATTTTCCGGAGGATGTACCAATGGAAACAACTGAGGATCTGAATGCACTGCTCTCTTCCATTGAAAAAGAGGTTTCTTCCGACACTCCGGTATATCTGTATCTCCCGGCTGTCACCTATGACGGTCCGGTTACCTTTGGCAATCATACATTTTCTGTCTACGGAAGCACCGAGGGGAATGATGTGACTACATTTACCGGAACAGTCAGCATGAACGGGCTCAACGGAAATTATGCAGACCTCTCCGGGATTCGTTTTGAAAGTAATACTCCAAATTCAGAGACCGGACTGAATGCTTACTGTTTTGTGCTGCTGTCCAACTGTGACTTCAGCGGCTGGAACATCGCTGCTGTCGCCCAGGACAGGGCATGGGTCAGCGCAACCGACTGCACTTTTACCGACAATACGACTGCACTCAAGTTCACCACCAGTTTGTCATACGGCTCCTCTCCTTCCTATTTTAATAATACCTTCACGGGAAATGGAACCGCTGTCCGCATCGACAGCCTGCCCGGATCAGAAGTCCTTGATTTTACCGGAAGTACCTTCGCCGGAAATGATGTGGATATTGACAATCCGGCGGAACATCCGGTTGATACGGCCAATGCGGTGTTTGAATGATTTTCCTGCACTATGCTGTCAGGTAATTGTTTTTTCCTGCCGCATTCTATAATATGTTTTTGTCTGATTGCGAAAATGCAAAACACGCAATCATCCATGTAATTTGACTTGCAAAAACATGAAAATCAGGAGAAGATACAAATGAAAAAGAAAACACACCTATTATTTATCCTAATTGTGACGCTCATCATATTAACTGGCTGCGGAAATAACGTTTCCATCCAAAAACTGGCCGGTGAATGGGCCGGTGGCTGGACCTACAATGGAAACAATATAAGTGTTCATATCACAATAAATAAAGACGGCAGTTATATTGATACTACTGTTAATGGTTCAAATACCAAAACTGAAACCGGTATCATCAAAATAGAGGGAAATGAGGTTAGATTTACATCTGATTTCGCTGATGCAGGAACCTATGATAATTATACTCTTTATCAGTATAAAGATGGCTGTCTGGTAAATAACGGACACACATTAAGGAAAATGAATTAAGACATTTCAGCAGAAACTATTTATTATCTGCACTATGCTGTCAGTTAATTGTTTCTGCATTCTATCTATTTTATAATAGCAGTCTCAGCGACAGGGACGGCTCCTGCTTCTGCAGCAGTGAGCCGCCTTTTTATTTTTGCAACTGCGCATATCCTGTTTACAATCCGCACTGCTACCTGTCCACAATCAAGGAACAAAAGTGTGCTTCGCACACCCTGCGAATCACTGCTTTGGCAGCACAACTTTTGTTCCGCGCGCGAGCAGGCTTCTTCTCTGCGAGCTGCGCATCACGCCGGAGGCTTTTTATTTCACAGGACGCAATTTCCTGTGAAAGAACAAAAGTGTGCTTCACACCCCCGCGGATCACAACTTTGGCAGCACAACTTTTGTTCCGCGCGCGAGCAGTCTGCGTTAGCAGCATTTTCTCTTCTGCGAGCTGCGCATCCTGCCGGAGGCTTCTGCTATACGCACCACAAGAAAAATGTTTTGGAGGAAAATACCATGAGAAAAAAATTTTTAACGGTTCTGACAACTCTCGCCATCTGCGGAATGACCTGCAGCCAAGCCTTCGCAGGTATTGATACTTCTGTTTTTGAAAGCAAAACGGAATATGACGTGGAAATTGATGATTTTGACGACACAGGGATCATCTCATTTGTCGGAGGTGACGATCAGCCTTCCGGTATCTTAGGCGGATTCGTAAAGGACGACGACGATAAAGGATATATCTACGGTACTGTCGATATCAAACTGATTCAGGATGGAGAGATCGCAGTTCCGAGAATCATTTTCATTTATTATGGAGAAGACTGGATTTTTACCGACAAAATCATCATTAAGACAACGGATCACAGATATACGTTTGACGTGACCAGAGACACTAACACAGATGACGGAAAAATCTACGAAATCTGCACGTTAGTGCTTACAGATGAATCCATCCAGTTATTAAAAGATATTGCCGAGGGCAGCGTCAGTGTAATGGATATCCGCTTCTCCGGCGACCGCAAAGTAGACGGTACTGTGGTATTCGATCTCGATGCCATGAAGGAACTGTATGAGGATTATGCGGCAGCAGGCGGACTGGATCAGGATCTGTCCATCCTACATGACACTTTTCCCTGTGCGGTCAAAGATCTGACCAAAGACAACAGCAATGAAGACTCTACAGAAGACTCCAGTGAAGAGACTACCGAAACGACACTGGAAGAGGCAACAGAAAATGCTAATTCCAAAATCAGCGAATGGAACGATAAAAACCTGAATTCCTATCAGTATGTTCCTATGGAGTCAAATGAAGGTTTCTTTAATATCATCCTTCTGGCCACAGACGATACCGATCTTTCCGAGAGTGCTATTGAAGCAGCCGCAAAAGAAGCCTATGACGGATTAAAAGAATGTTTCAAAGGTCATGACATTTCCATTGGTATTATCGTAGCAAAGAGCGCAGATGAAGTTCTGAAGACATACAGTGAAGAGGATCTGGCAGCTTTAAAATAATGGATTCATAAAACACTAACAAGCGGTCAGTAAAAGTCAAACAGCTGGCCGCTTTACACAAACCTTTTCAGACATACACCAGAGGAAAACAGATAAGATGAAACGAATTGCCGCAGTTCTTTCCTGCTACATAATAACATTCACTGCATTAACAGGATGCCAGAATACTGCCACACCCGAAACTGAAACAGAAACGGAAGGTCAGTTTGATCAGGAACTCTATGATCAGTACCTGTCCGGTAAATCATTTAAAGATGACAACACCTATTTAGTGTTTTCTGACCAAAATACCATGACCTACAATCATAATGAATTTCACTATACATACAGTGTCACCCAGCTTACAGAAAACGACGGAAACATTACCGCCACTCTGATCTTAATCGATGCCGGAGAGGATAACGATGGGGTCACAGAGGGCACAGAAGAGTCGATTTGCTATCATATTGCAGATAATACCATAGATTATTATGTTACTACTTTTACCCCGTATGAGATGCCTGAAACAACAGACTCCGCCGAAGCTGAATCGGCTATTTCGAAGGATAAAGCGGAAAAACTGGCTTACGATGACGCGGTAAGTCACGGCAGCAGAATGATGCTGAAAGCCTCCGGCTGCAGTAAGATCAAATACTTTGAAGTAGCTTCCTGCGAGGAAGGCGGCAGCATGATTGGTGTTGCGTATTCCTTTAAAGTAAAAGGCAATTTCTTTGGATATGATGAATATGGCACTCTGAAAGGACATTACAAGTATGAGTGGTGCATTGGCATTGAAAAGGACGGCACAGTAAGGGAAAGTTCTAATCCATCTATTATCCGATGAACGATTTGTTTTTGTCCCTCGTTGCCAATATACACAGGAGCCGCTTGGTCAGATAAAATATTTATACAAAATCATTGACTGGGCTGAGGTGTTGCCTTATAATCGTTCTAAAAAGAACGATTAGGAGGGTGAGATGTATTTCTGGGATAAGCATAAAACAATTACAAGCTATTACGAATTGCTTTCCGGCGAGGTATGTGACCGGTACGAGTTAACGCAGATGGAATATGATATACTTATGTTTCTGCATAATAATCCGCAGCATAATACCGCTGCAGAAATAGTAAAGGTTAGAAAATCAACAAAATCCCATGTTTCAACTTCATTGAAAAACCTGGAAGACAAGGGACTTGTTGAAAGAATACAAAGTAAAACTAATAAAAAGCATATTGAAATTGTATTATTAGATAAGGCAGAGTTAATTGTGGAAGCAGGAATAAACGCACAAAAAAAGTTTGCACAAAATGTTTTGAGCGGATTGACAGAAGAAGAAAAATATATGTGCATTAATATCTTTGACAAGATCTGTAATAACGCAGAAAAATTTTTAAGGCAGTATAAGGAGAACGCAAATGAAAACCAGGTTTTGTGTAAAGAAAAAGACACTGCTTCTGATTGCCGGTATTGTGTGGATGATAGCCGGGATTAATGTTGCCAGACTGGGAGTGATATCCTATTTAAACATTGAAAGGAAATGGTATTTATATTTAATGTCATTATTTGTGTTTCTTCTTTTTGGCATAATGTTTTTTAAAATGAGCCAAAAACATACAAGACGAATCCTTGGATACGAGGACTGCCGGCCATTTTGGCATTACTTTGATTTGAAAGCATATTTGATTATGATCTGTATGATGGGTGGCGGAATTGGATTTCGGGCGGCTGGTATATTTCCGGAGATATTTATTGCATTTTTTTATTTTGGACTGGGCTTAGCTTTGACATTAGCGGGAGTTATTTTTACCAGAAATTATTGGTTTTATAGTCAAATAATTGAAAAGGAGCAGAATTAATAATGAAAGAGAACAGTTACAAACCACTGCTTCCGGATCTGATGGAGGCAATTTTTGATGCAGTGTATTTGATCTTCGATCTGGTTGCCGCAATTTTATTTTTTACATTCTCACAGGGGAATACGTTATTTATTCTTTATGGAATATTGACACTGACACTTTGCGGCGGGGATGCTTTTCATCTGGTGCCAAGAAGCATCAGAGCAGTACGTGGAAGTAATGATAAAATAAAGAGACAGCTGGGAATTGGCTTGCAGGTATCGTCTATTACAATGACAGTATTCTATATTATTTTGATGTATATCTGGAAATTTACATTCCCGGAATTCAAAATACCGGTTATAATTGAGGCTGTAATATGGATATCAGCAATTGTAAGAATTGTGATATGTATGTTTCCGCAGAATAATTGGTGCACAGATGAAGGAAATATGAAATTATCCATTATCAGAAATACCGTCTTTGCAATTACCGGTATAGGGGTCATTATTTTATATTTCATTTCAGGAAATACTTATGGATATCATATGACAAGGATGGTTGTGGCTATTATTATTTCTTTTGGCTGTTACCTTCCGGTAACTTTATTCAGTAAAACAAAACCAAAGGTTGGATTATTGATGATTCCAAAGACCTGTGCCTATATGTGGATCATTGCAATGGGGCTGCAGCTTTTATTTTAACTGAATCAAGCAAGTCCCCGGCTTTAATTGCGGACATCTGACTGATAGTCTGCTATAAGAAAGAAGGAAATTATAATGAAAATAGAAAAATTTGTAAAGCTTATGACAGGGCATTTTGATAATAAAGAGCAATTTACAGAAATGAAAGAAGCCGGGAAAA